>JBEIOK010000067.1:0-13415 GCA_040377605.1 Nevskiaceae bacterium
CTCGATGTCCTCGGCCGCGGTGTAGATCGTGCCCGGCAGCTTGGGATGCGGCTCGGCAGTCTTGGCGGCGATGGCGACATTCGCGCCATCACGAGCCGCGCGCACGGCGATGGCCAGACCGATGCCGCGTGATCCGCCCGTAATGAACAGGGTTTTGCCTTTCAGGCTCATGCTGCGTCTCCTCATTGTGGTGATGCCGGCAGTCTATGCGCCTGCATGGCGGCAGCCGCCACCCGGGCGGGTGGGACGGCACGGAGCCCCGGCGATGCGACGGCAAGACTAGCCGGTCAACGGCACCCCCGCATCAACAATCCGTATTCCTGAAAACCTCCGGCCACCTTCGAGAGGCCTGCCCGTCACTGCAGCATCGCGGTGGCGCGCGCCAGGCGCTCGGCCTGGATGCGATTGAGGTTGCGGAAGATGATCGCCGCGATGCGCGGATAGCGCAGGCGCAGGCGCTCCAGGTCCTGCGAGTCGAAGCGCAGCAGGCGCACCGCCGTCACCGATTCCACATTCGCGGTGCGGCGCTGCCCGAAATAGCCGGCCTCGCCCATCACGCCACCACGGGCCAGCGTGGAGAGCGTCTTGCGCTCGCCGCCGCGATCGACCCAGACCTGCAGCGTGCCGTCGATGACGACATAGATGTCGCGGGCCACGTCGCCCTGGCGGATCACCACCGACCCGGCCGCCATGTTCTCGACCTTGGACATCAGCGCGAAGACGCGCGCCTGACGCAGGCTCAGCCCCGAGAACAGCGGGATCGTATGCTGCGGCGACTGGCCCAGGTCCAGGCGCAGGATGTCCCACAGGGTGACGATGCGTAGCTTCGAGCCCAGCGCCGGCGTCAGCGTGATGTCGATGGCCCAGGCAATGGCCAGCGTCGCGGCCGACAGCAGGCCGAACTGCACCTGGTTCTGCAGCTCGCTGCCGGCAAACATCAGGAAGCCCGTGCACAGCGCGATCACGGTCAGCGTCACCGGCCGCAGCACGCCGGCCAGCGCGCTCTTGACCGCCGCCTTCTCGTTGGCCTTGTCGCGCGCATCGGCATTGAAGCGCGCCAGGAAGTGGATGGTGTCATCCACGGCAATGCCCAGCACGATGCAGGCAATGAGACTGGTCGTCGGGTTGAGCGTGATGCCGAGGGCGCCGAGCAGGCCGAAGTAGATCATCACCGGCAGCAGGTTCGGCAGCATGGCGATCAGCGCCGCGCGCGCGGACGTGAACATCAGCGCCAGCATGGCCCAGATGGCCACCGAGGCAATCGCCAGCGACATCAACTGCCCGGAGGCGATCGCATTGACCGTGCGCGTGGCCAGCACCGGCGTGCCGGTGATGGTGCCGTTGAGCGGCGGCGGCATCTGCTTGAGCCGCGCCTCGACGCGGTTGACGAACGCGCCGATGGCGATCGATCCGTCGACGCGGATGCGCAGGCTGATCAGCGCGGTGCGGAAACGGGAATCGACGACGCGGCGGATCTCGTCGCTGCCGCCAAAGACCAGCAACTGCTTGATCGCCGCCTGATCCCGGGGGATCGCATAGTGCGCGGGATCGCCCTCGTTCATGTTGCGGTTGATCAGCTTGAGGTGATCGACATAGGACACCACCGAGCCGACCTCGGGCTGCTGACGCAGCCAGGTCTGCAGGCGCTCGATCTCGACCACCAGCGCCGGATCGGTCAGCGCATCGTTGACGTGCGTCTCGATCAGCACCGACACCGTGCTGGCCCCGTCAAAGGCCTGGTTGATGGCGTCGTAGTCGACGCGCACCGGTGCGCCCTCGTCAAAGCTCTTGATGTACTCGGTGCCGACCTCGATGCGATTGGCAAAGTACAGCGATACCGGCACCGACAGCACGGCCAGCGCGATGATCCAGTTGCGCCACTGGAGGTCGAACAACGCAAGGCTGCGGGCCTTGCTTGCGAAGAAGGCCTCACCGATCGGGCGCACGCCCTCGTAGCTGCCGAGCAGGTTCAGCGCCGACGGCAGGAACACCAGCGTCAGCAGCAGCGAGTAGAACACGCCGATGCTCGACAGCATCGCAAACTCGCGGATTGCCGGCAGTGCCCCCGGCATCAGCGCGAGGAAACCGGCGATGGTCGTGGTCGTTGACAGCAGCAGGCCGGGACCGATGCGGCGCAGCGTGCGCTTGACCCGCTGCACGCCGGCATCCTTGCGGCCCTGCTCGAAGTACTCGGCCAGCAGGTGCACGGCATAGGAGAGGCCCAGCGTGATCACCAGCGGCGGCACGATGGAGGTCACCAGATTGATCGGCAGCTCCAGCACCGCGGCCGTCGCCAGCGTCCACAGCAACGACAGGCTGATCGCCAGGGTCGACAGCAGTACCGCACGCACACTGCGATAAGCCACGAACAGCATCACCACCACCAGCACGAAGATGGCCGGAATCGTGAAGCTGAGCGTGCGCAGGATCGCATCGACCGTCTCGGCCTTGATCACGGCATTGCCGGTGATCCAGACCTGGTCGGAGCCGGTCACCTCCACCGCCAGTGCGCGCAGGCGCGGGGCGTACTGCTCGGCGCGGAAGCGGCTTTCGCTGACGTTCTCCAGCGTGATCGCAAACGCAGCGACGCGGCCGTCTTCCGAGACCAGCGACTTCCGGTAGAGCGGGTTGGCATCGACCTGCGCGCGGAACGCCGGCACCTGCTCCGGATGCGCACGCGCCTGCATCGCGAAACTGCTGATCTCGATGTCGTCGCCGTCGGTCAGCGGATTGGGCACGTCGGCAATCGACACGACCTGCTGGACACCCTCGATCTGCCGCAGGCGCTGGCCCAGCTCGTCGATGCGGGCGACGGCATCGGCGGAATACACCGTCTCGAAGCCGACCGCGAGCAGCACCGGATCGGTCTCGCCGAACTGCTCGCGCACGCGGTCCATGACCGCACGGTCGCTGTCATTGGCCGGCAGCAGCCGCTCGATCGAGGCATCGACCTGCAGGCGCGGCTTGAGGTGGTGCCAGTCGACGAGGGCCAGCGCGGCCAGCACCGACAGCGCCACGGTGACCGCCACCATCGTCACCGGCCGCGCCGCCAGCCAGGCGATCAGGCGTTCCATGAAGGACATCGGAGGCGTGCGGACTCGACCAGGGAGGGCGGCTTAGTTGCCGAGATAGAACACCTTGGGGTTGAAGTAGCGGTCGGCCAGATCGGCTCCGGCGCTGAGGCCCAGGACCTTGAGGGTGGTCCGCGTGTTCTGCTGCAGGTCGGTCATCAGCGCCGCCGAGGCATACCAGTGCGGGCCGCTCTGCTTCAGTGACTTGGGATCGACGGTCAGGCGCTTGCGCACGACGTCGTTCTCCATGAACTCCGCCTTGAGCACCACGCAGGTCTTGGCATCGACCCAGCTGCGCACGCGGTCATAGCGCGACGGCTGCTCCGGCGTCGAGCGGGTCAGCAGCACGTGCACCGGCCGCTCGCCGAGACGCTCGCTGCGTTCCAGCACGATCTGGCCGCTGGAGAACGCGTTGCTGAGCTGCTTGACATCCCCATAGGACAGATCGGTGCCCCACAGCGTGCCGTCCATGCCGGCACCGGTCATGCGCCGCACCTTGTTGAGCGCCGGTACGTAGACAAACATCTCGTCGCCGTTCTCCCGCTCGCGCAGCAGGTAGGCCGCGCCGGCCAGATCCGAGGGCGCGCTGATCTTGACCATCGAGCGGACCTTGTCCTTCTCGCGCGTGCCGAACAGGCGCCCCTTGAGTACCCGCGTACCGCCGGTGCGATCCACGGCGGTGAGTTCCACCTCCTTGACCTGCACGGTCTGCGGCACGTTGGCGCGCATGCACTCCAGCACCGGGGTCAGCTGTGAAACCCCGGACGCCGACAGCGGAGCGGCACCGCCCAGCAACAGCAGGCCGATCAGCGGGCGCCACACCCGGCTCAGACTGGTTTTCGACGACATCGCGAGACCCCTCCCCTGGAGATTCGCGTCCCAGGGTCCGGTGAGCGGATCCGAGGAACGACGGTGCGATCGATTCTCGCACGCCGGCCACTCAGGCGGCGCGGCGATGCACCAGGGCTTGTGCATGCGCGTCCGCGCCGATCTCCCGGAACGCCGCCTCGGCCTGCGCCATCCAGGCCGCCTTCTGCGGGGGGTCGGCCGCCCAGCGCGCCTGCGCCAGCAGCCACCAGGGGTACAGACCGCGGGCGCCACAGAATTCGATCAATTGCTGCATGCGCTGCAGGCCCGCCGCGACGTCGGCGGCGGACACCCGGTCCCGTGGCAGCTTCAGCCAGGCGATCCAGGCGAGGATCTCCCAGATGCGCGACCCGGAGCGCTGCGCACTGGCCACGGCCTGCTGCGCGTACTGCACGGCCTCGTCGTGCTGGCTGTTCAGCTGATAGGCGTAGGCCAGCGTCGCCAGCTGCGGCGCCTCGAACTGATGCGCCGGCGCGCCGCGCACCACCAGCGGATTGGCTTGCAGCAGCGGCGCGAGTGCCTCGTCGGCCCGGCCGTTGAGGCAGCGTGCCAGCCCCAGCGCGCGCAGGGCCACGGCACGGAAAAACGGACTGCCGAAGCGCTCCGCCCGCAGCACCGCTTGCTCGGCCTCGGCCAGGGCCGGGCCGAAGCGGCCATCCAGCATGGAGACATCGACCAGGTTGGCGCGCATCCAGCTCGCCGTACGGTCTTCGCGCTCGGCGAAGGTGATGGCGGCCGTCATTTCCGCGCGGGATTCCACCAGACGCCCCATCCAGCCCAGGATCAGGCCGTGAAACCCGCGCGACAGCACGTTCTCGCTGTCGATCGGCCGCGTGCGCCAGACTGGATCGGCGCGATCCAGAATCGCCAGCCCCCGCTGCAGCCGCCCAGCCGCGTGATGCGTCAGCAGCGTGGCGAGCCGGAAGCGGTTGATCAGCTGCGGCTGACCGTGATCCAGGCAAAGCTGCGCGGCGCTGGCTTCGAGATCGGCCGCCGCTTCGGCCTGGCCGCGATGCAGCAGCTCGTTGCCATAGGAGATCAGGACTTCGGCCTGCGCGGCGACATCACCGCTGGCCTGCGCCATCGCCTGCGCCTCGGCGTAGTAGCGCTCGACATCCTCGGCCGGCACATCGACCAGCTGCGCACCGCGGATCATGCCGGCGCGCGCCGCGATGCGACCGCGCAAGACCTCCGGCGTCTCCGGCGAACGGTCGAGGTGATCCAGTGCCAGCAGATACTGCTGCAGCGTGATCTGCACATCGCGCGAGGCGCCCCAGATCGCCGCCATCAGATTCCACCGCCCGGCCTGGGCCAGCTCGCCGGCCAGCCGCCAGTGATGCGCGATCGACACCGACACCGCCTGCGGCTCCTCCCCCGACCGGTGCTGGCGCTCCAGCAATTGCGCGAGCTGCGCATGCACCGCCCGCCGGTGCGTCTCCAGCTGACCGAGATAGGCAACCTCCTGCATCAGCGAATGCACGAAGGCGTGACCGCCTTCCTCGCGCGGGCCGACGAAGCCCTGGCGGTCCAGCTCCGACAGCGCGGGCGCGAGGGCCGCCGGCGACAACGCCAGCACCTCGGCCAGCAGCGCGGGTTCAAAGTCCTGGCCGATCACCGCCGCCGCCTGCAACGCCCGACGCGGCAGCTCGGCCAGCCGATCGATGCGGGCGGCCAGCAGCGCCTGCACCGTATCCGGGATCGGCCACTGCTCGATCGGCCGCACCTGGCGATACGCGCGCGGCGTGCCACTCAGCCAGCCGCCCGCCGCCAGCGCGTGCACCGCCTCTTCCACAAAAAACGGATTGCCGCCCGCACGGTGGGCGATGGCCTGCGCCACCGGCTGCAGGGTTTCATCCTCACCGAGCAGCGTGCCGGCGAGCCGTCGCAACGCAGCCTCCGACAGTGCCGCCATGCGCAGATGCAGATCCGGCCGCGCCACCGCCTGGCAGCTGTACTCCGGGCGGTGATTCAACAGCACCAGGCTGCGGCTGTTGGCCACACGCGTCACCAGCCGCGTCAGAAACGCCTCCGAGGCCGGGTCAAAAAAGTGAAGGTCCTCGATCAACAGCACCTGCGGTGCGTCCGCGCACAGCAGGAACTCGGCGATGCGCTCCAGCAGTCGCGCCTGTGCCTCGCCATCGGTCGGGCCGCCGCCGCTGCGCTCGGCGATGCCGAGAAAGTCGAAGATCTCCGGCAGCATCGCGGTCTCGGCCGGCGCGTGCAGCATCAGCGCCCCCGCCACCCAGCGCCGCGCCTCCTCGGGACTCGCCGTCTCCGGCACCTTGAGCCGATCGCGCAGCAGCGTGCGGATCGGAAATAGCGGCAGATGGCCGGCATGCGCCATGCCCGTGGCGCGATAGACCGGCACGCCGTCGGCCGCCGCCGTCGAACAGAACTCGTGACACAGGCGTGACTTGCCGATGCCGGCCGCGCCAACCACCGACACCGTGCGCCCGGACCCGGCACGCACCGCCTCCAGCGCCGCGCGCAGCTGCGCCTGCTCTTCATCGCGACCGATGAACGGCGAGCCGCTGCGCGCCAGCGTGCGCTCCAGCCGCGTGCGTACGCCGCCCTCGCCTTCGAGTTCAAAGACCTCCACCGGCTCGGCGACACCGGGCACCTGCGTGGCCCCCAGCGCGCGCAGACGGAAATAGCCATCGATCAAAGCCGCCGTCGACTGCGCCAGATAAATGCGCCCGGGCTCGCAGATCTGTTCCATGCGCGCCGCCAGATGCACCGTCGCGCCCTGAGCGGTGTAGTCGCGGCGCAGATCATCGCCAATGCGGCCGACCACCACCTCGCCGGAATTCAGCCCCACGCGCAGCGACAGATTCAGGCCCTCCGACAGCCGCAGCTCGTCCGCAAAGCGGCGCAACTCGCGCTGCATTTCCAAGGCGGCAAAGGCGGCGCGGCTGGCGTGATCCTCCAGGGCGCGCGGCGCCCCGAACAGCGCCATGATGCCGTCGCCCGTGTATTGATTGACCGTGCCTTCGTAGCGATGCACGGCGGCCGTCAGCAACCCGAAGAATCGGTCCAGAATCTGGTGCCAGCGCTCGGGTCCGGCCTGGGCCGCCAACCGGGTCGACCCCTTGAGATCGGCAAACAGCGAGGTGACGCGCTTGCGCTCCCCCTGGGCAGAGGCGTGACGCAGCGTGCCCTCGCGCAAGTGCTGCGGCGTGTAGTCCTGCGGGGCGGCGCGCGCCGGCGCGGCCGCCTCCAGCCGGTGCCCGCACTGGTTGCAGAACCGTGCGGTCCCCGGATTTTCTGCACCACAGGCGGCACAACTCGGCATGCTTCCCCAGCCTCCTCCGCCTTGTGTTGTCATCGTCGGCGGGACCGGGCAAGGTTACCTGGAACGCGCCGCGCGGGGAACGCGGCACCTCTCATCATCACAAGCACACATGGAGAAGCGGCATGATCCTGGTCGTGGGTGCCGGCGCGGTCGGCACGATCCTCACCGCCTACCTCGTTGCCGCCGGACGCGAGCCGGTCGCCCTGTACACCCGCGACAAGGACCACGCCGCGATGGGCCCGCTCGACCGCCTGCGGGTCGACTACGCCGATGGCCGCGCACCGCTGGACGTGCCGCGCGCCCCGCTGCGTCGATCACTGGACCTGCGGGATGTCGACTATGTGCTGCTCGGCGTCAAGTTTCCGCAGCTGGATGGCGTGCTCGATGCCCTGGGCCCGATCCCCGAGCACTGCACGCTGGTCTCGACCCTCAACGGCGTCGCCGCCCTGCGCCGCATCCGCGAGCGCCTGCCGCAGACGCGCGTCGCGCCCATGACGGTGATGTTCAATGGCCAGCTGCTGGGGCCCCTGCATGCCCGGATCACGACCAAGGCCCAAGTCCACGTCGGCACCGACGATGCGCGCCTGCTCGCCCTGTTCAAGGGCTCCGGCCTGCAGTGCAAGCGCGCCAGCGGCGACGCCGCGGCCTGGGGCAAGCTGCTGATCAACCTCGCCAACGCGATCTGCGCGCTGACCCACACCACCTTCCGCGACCTGCTCACCCACCCCGACCTGCGTGCGGTGTACGTCGCCGTGCTCGACGAAGCCACCACCACCCTGCAACGCGCCGGCGTGGACTACAAGCTCCCGATGCCGATCCCCTACGCCGTATACCGCGCCCTGCTGGCCGGCAACACCCGCCTGCCCTGGTGGTTCGCCAAAATCCGCAACGGCCTGCAAGACGGCGCCTACCCTTCCATGGTCGCCGACGTCGACGCCGGCAAGCCCACCGAGATCGATCAGCTCAACGGCGAGATCGTCGCGCTGGGCGCCGCGCATGGGCTGCCGACCCCCGTGAATGGACAGCTTGTACAACTCGTGCAACAGTTGGCCGGTAATACAGAGCCGGATTACTTGAGCCTTGCGGAGTTGCGGCGGCGCCTGATTCCGGTGGAGTGATCGAGTGTGTGAGGTGTCCGATAATCTGGCGCCAGCACGTACATCTGCAATGTATCCAATGACGTACTGGAAAACGGCTCCAGATTATGCGACAGATTATTGGACAGCATGATTAATCTAATTAAGCGTTGGGCGCTTCAGAAGACTACTTGTCAGATCATCACTTGTTGACCATGGACAACAAACACAAACACCTCGAGTTTCTGCAAGGCGCCATAAACAGAATGGCAGGTAACTTGTTTCTTCTGAAGGGTTGGACGATCACTCTGATTGCAGCACTCTTTGCACTGTCCGCAAAAGATTCAAACAAGGCATATGTTCTAATCGCATATTTTCCTGCGCTAGTTTTCTGGATTCTTGACGGCTACTTTCTCTCTCAAGAGCGCAAATTTCGTGCGCTTTATGACCATGTAAGAAAATTGGACGAGAGCCAGATTGATTTCTCAATGGACACGTCGCCATTCAAAGGTGAGGCACGTAACACTTGGGCTGGCGCAATGCTGTCAGCAACGCTGATAACTTACTACGGTGCGCTGGGATTGATCATGCTCGGGCTTCTTGTCCTTATCCGTTGATCCCGATCTAGGAGCGGACATGGCCAGAAAGTGCTTCTTTAGCTTTCACTTCAAGCCAGACAACTGGCGCGCTGCAACCGTCAGGAGTATCGGCGCAATCGAAGGAAATGAACCTGCAAAGGACAACGACTGGGAGACTATAGCCAGCGGCACCAATCAAGATCAGAAAATCCAGAATTGGATCGCCGCACAGATGAAGGGGCGTACCTGCGTAGTCGTTCTTGTTGGGCAAGACACTGCAAATCGCAAGTGGATCAACTACGAGATTGTCAAGGCGTGGAATGATGGCCTTGGTGTTGTCGGGATAAATGTACACGGGCTGAAAAACAGCGCCGGATACATCTCCACTCAAGGCGCCAATCCCTTTGACTTTATTACCCACGGTCCAACGCAGAAACCGCTTTCATCCATTGTGCATTGCTACAACCCGGCCGGAGCAGATAGCAAGGAGCGATATGCCTGGATTGCAAAGTATCTCTCTGATGCAGTGGAAGAGGCGGTCAAAATTCGTCAAGGCAGCAATTAAAGTGAGCTCCAGCGCCCAACAAGTGCTTGCAGTGGGACGTCCTCGCCTTCGGCGAGGCCGCCCCTGAAGCTGGGCGTTAGGCAGCAATGAGCAGGTCGCGGAAACGGAGGAAGTGAATCTATGAGCGCGTTTGAGTGGACTGTCGTTATCCTACTTGTCCTCATCTTGTTCAAGCCTAGCGGCAAGGCCCTTCGGCTTGAGGGTACCGCCCTAGACTTGATGCAGCAGTACGAAGGTCGGCTGATTGCCATAGAGACACATCTCGCGGAGATCGACGCCTCGACCAGGTCAGCCAGCGACGACATAGGTGCCATGCGCATTGCTCAGCTTCCGGAATACCCGCCCAATAGCCCTTAAGTTGCCACCTAACCAATTATTCAAGCCGACGTCTTCGGCGCGGCTTAACTAGGGCATTGTGCGTTATGACGCTGCGATGAGAAGGGCCTGATCCCCGTGGAAGCTAAACTGAAATTCACGCTAGAGTTTCAAGGTGCAGATTCTGACCTGCACCTCATTGACCTCTATGACGTCTCTAGAGCTCTAGAGGGATTTCAACGCTCTTTGGCGCTGACAGCTCATCTAGCAATTAACGGCACGATCATTACGCAGGCGCCGGCTCTCAAAGGTGCCCGAATTCTTTCCCAGCCGCCCGAGGAAGGTAGCTGGAAGACAGCCGCAATTTTCGTGGCGGGAGCATATGCAGCGACTACCGCTCCAAAAGATACTCCGCTCGGCCATATCGTTCACTCTGCATATGACTACGTCATTTCTGAAAGCCTTGGATTTCATGTTGACTATGACAAGACGCTTCAGCAACTGCACGAGGAACATCGAAAAGCAACCCAACTGCCCGCGAGAATTGAGCAGCACCAACTGGATTCTCTGACGGAGAAATGCGCCGGGGCGTTGATCAATATTCACCGGCCAATCTTTAAGTCAAAAAGTGCCGTCCAAGCAACACTCTCCGTCTCGTACGGAGGCGACCCAATACCCATTGGTGGCTCGCTAAATATTTCCACCTTTGAGTACCTGCGAGAGAGCTTCACAGACGACACGCCTACATTTATTGAAGGCCGTGTATCGAGCTATAACTCAAACACCTACAAGGGCAGAGTTTACGTGGCATCGGAGGGGCGGCCGATTTCTTTCGAGCTGGCGGAAGATAATAGGTCGGACGCCATTGTTCGCATGGTTACGCGAAGCTTGAGCGTGAATGCAGTCAAAGAGTACGACGACAAGGGCAGCACGGTTTATTGCAAGGTCCTGCGCCTTACAAGCAGAGCTGGCTACTTGAAGGGGTACACCGTCCTTGAACTCTCTAATGAACCCTTGCTATGAACGGTGACGCACAACAAGGCGTTCAACGCGACGGCTTCGCCGCGCGTTAACCTAGGCGTTGATCGCTGGGAAATCTGCTTCAATACTTTTACTGAAACGGAGGAGTCACACATGTTCTGTGTATCGGTCGCATATCCCAGGAAGGATGGAGGCACATTCGATTTTGAGTACTACATAAAGCAGCATGTCCCTCTGGTCGCCCGTCTGGTCGGCGCGAACGCCATCAAGGCAGAGGTCCGCAAGGGAGTCGCTTCACCGGATGGGTCCGCACCCGCCTTCGTCTGCCTGGCAAATTTCTGGATCAAGTCGGCTCATGATTTCCAAGCTACTCTCGCGGCCCACGGCAAGGAGATCATGAGTGATATTCCCAATTTCACGAATATCCAGCCCATCCTGCAGGTCGACGAGGTTCTGGCGTAGCGGCCTCCCCACAGCTGTTTGCAGTAGGGCGCCCAATCCGCCATCGAGCAAACAGCTTGCCAGCTCCTCCTTCTGATCGCCGCCCCTTTCAGACACTGTGAATCTTGAACTCCCACCGCTGAAGCGATTGCTACTCCTGCTGTTTGTGGTGGTTCCAATCGCGGCATGGGTCATCGTCAAACCGATGCGCGTCGTCTTTCCGACCCTGCAAGGCATGACCTGCGTCAGCGAGACGGTGTGCGTTGAAGATCCGGGCACGGCGGCATCTGCCATCGTGCTCTATGACGAAGCACTAGCGTGGGTATCGCAGGGATCAACCACCCTGCGAGGCCGGCCTCGGCTGGTCTTCTGCAGCACGGATGCTTGCGCAAACCAGTTCGGCTTGAAGGATCGTGCCGCGCTGACGGTGGGCAAGTTCGGGACGATCATTGGGCCGAGGGCCTGGGAGGCGTACCTGGTGCGCCACGAGATGATTCACTTCGTCCAATGCGAGCGGCTGGGCGTGTTGAAGGTCATTCGCATGCCTTCGTGGTTTGTGGAAGGCATGGCGTACTCGTGGAGCAAGGACCCGCGCAATCCGCTTCCCGAGCCGTTTGAAGCCTACAGAAGCCAGTTCAACGAGTGGTCGGAGGGCGTTGACGGGCATATCCTCTGGCGCAAGGCCCGCCGGCTGTAGGACTCAGACAGACGACATTCCCCTTCAGCGGATTCACAGATTCGACCCTCAGGAGCGTTACATGCCCGTTAGCCGTGAAGTGGTCCAGCGCTATCAGCAATTCTTCGAGACGCTGACCGACGCTTCCATCGAAGCCTTTCGCGACATCGCCACCCCCGACGTCCGGTATCGAGACCCGCTGATGGACTCGAAGGGCATTGATGCCGTGGTTCACTCCATGCACAAATGGTTCAAGGATCTGGAGGGCATCCGCTTCGAGATGAAGCGATATGCCATCGACGATGACGTCGTCTTTCAGCACTGGACCATGAGCTTCCGGATCAAGAAGCTTCCGAAGCAGCCGTGGTGCCTGGAGGGTATGTCCAAGGTCATGTTCAGTGCCGACGGACGGGTCCTGGACCAGGTCGACTACTGGGATTCGGCCCCGATGCTTCAGAGCGTCCCGGTGCTCGGTCTTGTCGTCAAAGCGATCCGAGGCATCTTTGCCCACTAAGCCCAGCGAAGCACGGCACTTCGATCCGCGGCATCCGGCTGACGCGGCTCAGCCGGCGCCTGGAGGTGGCAGATGATCCACGGTAGCTGTCTCTGCGGCGGTGTCCGCTACGAGTACGACGGCGCGATCGAGGAGATCTCCCTCTGTCATTGCTCGCAGTGCCGCAAGGCGCAGGGCTCGGCGTTTGTGGCGGTGAGCCCGATCCGCTCCGAGCGCTTTCGCGTGACGGCGGGGGTGGCGCTGCTGAAGGAATACCGGTCCTCGCCGGGCAAGGCTCGGGTGTTCTGCGGGACCTGCGGCAGTCCGATCTACAGCGCCCGGGACGATCTGCCGGCCTTCAAGCGCCTGCGGCTGGGAACGGTGGAGACGCCTTTCCAGTGCGAGCGGGCGTATCACATCTTCGTCGGCTCGAAAGCCGCGTGGCATCGGATGGGGGATGACCTGCCCCAGTTCGACACCTTCAAGCCCTAGGTCACGCAGCCAGACTTCGAATGCCGCCGCTCACCGCCGCCGGGATGGATGCTGTGCAGGGTCGCGATCCTTCCCGAATGGCCGAGGCGTACGGACGGATCCGCCCCGAGGGACTGCCATGAAATTATTTCGTCAGGCCATCAAGGCCGAGTTCAAGGCGATCAACGCGCAGCTTGGCATCCACACGATCGCGGAGCTGGGCCGCGTCTTTGACGGTCCGTTGCAGACGTATCGCTGCGAGGTCTCGATGTCGATCGAGCAATGGCCGAAGGTATACCTGCTGCGCATCGAAGCCCGCCGGTATCGTGGCAGCAGCTTCAGCCAGGCCCGCTTCGTGGCCTGGCCGTACAGTGCCGAGTCGGCGACGGCGCTGGCCGACGTGCTGCACGATCTGGGCGTCGTCGAGGCTGGGCTCAGTGGCAGTGGGTTCACGGACCGGCGCAGCGCCTTCGGGCGCGGCGTGGATCGCCTGCTGGGTACCGAGTCGCTCGGCGAGTACCGCTTCACGTCGGTGGTCGATCACGACCCGCCGAGCGTCGTCAAAGCCGAGCTGGCACGCGTTCGGGGC
>JBEIOK010000130.1:0-7753 GCA_040377605.1 Nevskiaceae bacterium
ACCGCCCAGATCACCAGTCCGATCAGAAAGAAAGCCGAAGGCGGCAGCAGCAGCAGGCCGTTGGGTACATACCAGCCGCCTTCCGACACCAGCGGCAGGATCTCAACCCCCAGCAGCTTGCCGGAACCAAACAGCTCGCGGATCACGGCCAGCACGATCAGGATCGCGGAGTAGCCCAGACCGTTGCCAAGCCCGTCGAGGAATGACGGCCATGGCGGGTTAGCCTGTGCGTAGGCTTCCAGGCGGCCCATGACGATGCAGTTGGTCAGAATCAGGCCAATGAACACCGACATCGGCTTGGACTGCTCATAGGCCACTGCCTTGAGGGTCTGGTCCACCAGAATCACCAGGGTCGCCGCAATCGTCATCTGCGCGATGATGCGCACGCTGCCCGGAACGTAGTTGCGCACCAGGCTGTAGAACAGGTTGGCGAACGCTGCTACCAGCGTCAGGCCTACGCACATGATCAGCGCGCTTTCCAGCTTGGACGTGACCGCCAGTGCCGAGCAGATGCCTAGTACCTGCAGGATGATCGGATTGTTGTCGGCAACCGGCTCGATCAGGATTTTCTTGGTGCTCATTGCGGTGCTCATGAGAGTTCCTCAGTTCGACGACGCCGCCACTGCGGACTGTGCCGCAAGGCGGGTCAGGAACGGCTTGAAGCCTGCGTCCGATGTCCAGTACCGGACCAGGTTGCTGACGCCATCGGACGTCAGCGTGGCGCCGGCCAGTGCATCGATCTCGTATTGCGCCTCTTCACCTTCGGTGCTGGCGCCACCGCGGACCAGGCGCACTTCGACCTTGCCGTCGGCACCGTAGATCTTCTTGCCGGGCCACTGCGACTTCCACTTCGGATTGTCGACCTCCCCCCCCAGCCCCGGCGTTTCCGCATGCTGGTAGAAGTTGATGCCGACCACCGTGTTGCCATCCGCCTCCACTGCCAGGAATCCGTACAGCGTCGACCACAAGCCATAACCATTGATCGGCAGGATCACGGTCTTCGGCGAACCATCGGGGTTATTGAGGAAGTACACGGTCGCATAACGCGGCTTGTACTTGATCTTGGCGAGATCCTCGTCGCCGGGGATCACCTGCCCGCCCTGCGCCGGATCCTTGGCCGCCTTGTACTGGTCGTAGGTCGCGGGGGCGGGGCCGTCCTCGACGATGGCGCCGCTGGACAGTTCCACCAGTTTGGGCGTGAACTGCTTGAAAGCTTCGTCGATGTTCGTGCCCGGCTGCCACAGACCGACGACGCGCAGGATGTTCTTGCGCTTGTCGTCGAGCTTCGCGGCCTGCTGCGTCGGCCGCAACGCGATAGCCGCCGCGGTCACGAAGACCGAGCAGACCAGGCACAGCACGCCCGCAACCAGCAACGCATTCGCCTTGGTGTCTTTGATTGCCATTGCCGGTCTCCTCAGGTGGCCGCGAATCGGCGCTGACGCCGCGCGATATTGGCTTTCATCACGCCGTAGTCGATCAGCGGCGCGAAGATGTTGGCCATCAGGATCGCCAGCATGACCGTCTCCGGGAACGCCGGATTGACGACGCGGATCAGGATGGTGACGAAGCCGCAGAGCGCACCGAAGATCCAGCGTCCGGCATTGGAGTGCGCCGCGGAGACCGGGTCGGTGGCCATGAACATCATGCCGAAAGCAAAGCCGCCCACCGTCAGGTGCCAATACCAGGGGAACGCGAACATCGGGTTCTTGTCAGAGCCGATCGCGTTGAACAGCAGCGCGGTCACGACCATGCCCAGGAACATGCCCAGCACGATGCGCCAGCTGGCCACGCCGGTCCACAACAGGAAGGCGCCGCCGATCAGGATCGCCAGCGTCGAGACCTCGCCGACACTGCCCTGCTCCATGCCGATGAAGGTCTGCATCCAGGTGATGCCTTGCTGCTGCACTGCCTCCAGTCCTCCGAGCTTGGCCAGGCCCAGCGTCGTCGCCGACGTGTAGCCATCGACAGCGGTCCACACGGCGTCGCCGGAGTGCTGCGCCGGGTAGGCGAAGTAGAGAAAGGCACGGCCGACCAGCGCGGGGTTCAGGAAATTCTTGCCAGTACCGCCGAAGACTTCCTTGCCGATCACAGTACCGAAGCTGATCCCCAGCGCGACCTGCCACAGCGGAACCGTTGGCGGCAGGATCAACGAGAACAGGATTGAGGTCACGAAGAAGCCCTCGTTGATCTCGTGCCCCCGGATCGTCGCGAACAACACTTCCCAGAAGCCACCCACCACAAAGGTCACCGCGTAGATCGGCAACCAGTACCAGAAGCCGAGCCAGAAGCAGTCCCAGATACTGTCCGGATTCACACCGGCACCGAACAGGTGCAGCAGGGCCCCGCGCCAGCCCTCGATCTCCGTCTGCCCCACTGCGCCCATCGCCGTGTAGGCCTGGAAGCCGACGTTCCAGCAGCCCATCGCAATCGCCGGGAAGGTCGCGAGCCAGACGTAGATCATCACGCGCTTCAGGTCGATGCCGTCGCGCACATGCGGCGCGACGCGGGTCACCGTCCCCGGCGAGTAGACGATCGTGTCGACCGCCTCGTAGAGCGGGTAGAACTTCTCGAAACGCCCGCCCTTCTTGAACAACGGCTCGATGCGATCGAGGAATGACCGGAGTGCTGACATATTCTGCTCGGTGTCTCGTGTCTGTAACGGTGGGGCAGCGGTTGCGGCCCGAGACCGCTGCCGCTGCCTGGCGACAGGCTCATCGCCCCTGTCGCGCGTTCATCTTCCTGCCGACCAAACGCCCCAGTTGCTGGCGCCGATCAACCTTCCTGCTCGATCTGCTCCAAATTCGCGCGCAGGATCGGACCGTAGTCGTGCTTGCCCACGCAAACGAACGAGCACAGCGACAGATCCTCCTCATCCAGCTCCAGCGCGCCCAGCGCCTGCGCCGTGTCGGTGTCGCGGACCAGCAGCGCCCGCAACAGCTGGCTGGGCAACAGATCGAGCGGCATGACCTTTTCGTAATTGCCAATCGGCACCATGGCGCGCGGGCTGCCGTTGGTGGAAGTGTTCAGCGCAAAACGGCGCGAGGCACTGGACAGCGCCGAAAGGTACACGTTGATCGCCGACACCTTCTCGCCCGCCGGATTGATCCAGCCGAGGAAACGCCGTTCGCGCCCCTCCGGCAGCACGGCGATCTGATAGTGATAACGGCCGACGTAATCGCCCCAGCCGCGCGCCTCGCGCCCGTTGAACACGGAACCGGACAGCGGGCGCGACTCGCCCGGCTTGAGGTCCGGCACGATCAGCTCGCTGACGCGCGCACCGATGCGCGTGCGCAGCAAGCGGGGCCGCTGGATCTGCGGGCCGCCCATCGAGAACACGCGGGTGGTATCCAGCATGCCGGTGGCAAACAACTTGCCGATCGCCGCCACGTCCTGCGGGTGGATATGCCAGTTGCCTCGCGTCGGTCCGACGGGCTTCAGGAAGTGCATGTGCGTGCCGACCAATCCCGCCGGATGCGGCCCCTCGAACTCGGCGACGCGGACCTGCGGCAGATCCGGCAGCGGCGGCACCGCCCCCGGGGCACAACAGACAAACACTTCCCCGTCGGTCAGCCGCGTCAGGATCGCGATGCCGTTGCGGAAGTGCTCCTCCACCCCCTGCAACGCCACCTGCGGATCCGCCGCCAGCGGTCGCGTATCGATCACCGGGACGAAGATCGCGGCCGGGCGAGCATCCAGACTCGGCACACGGGAGTAAGGTCGTGTCCGCAGCGCGGTCCACAGGCCGGAGAGACGGAGATTCTCGCGAACGTCCTCGGCCGACAGCTGCGCAAACTGCGAAACCGGCCACGAACGGAAGCTCAGCGCGTCGTCGCCCTCGACCTGGATCACCACCGACTGCAACACGCGGCGCGCACCGCGGTGGATGGCGGCAATCCGGCCGGCAGCCGGTGCGGTATGAAGCACGCCCGGGCGGCGCTTGTCCTCGAACAAGGGCTGGCCAACTTTCACCTGCGCACCTTCTTCGACATACATGGTCGGCTTCAGATCCACGTAGTCGGCACCCACGACGCCTACTTGCGTCACGGCGGGCGCGTCCTCGACGCGCTGCTCGGGGGCGCCCAGGATCGGCAGATCCAGGCCCTTGCGGAGCTTGAAACGGGTCGGCTGCACGGAGTCGGTACCTGGCTGAGGCTGGAATGGCCCCGGAGTTTACCAACCCCGGAGGGCTCAGCCCAAGACCGCTGGTCCCGCCACCCGCTACAACGCCGCGTGCTGGACCAGCCAGATGAAGGGCTGCGGGAAAATGCCAATCAGCAGCATCAACAGCATCAGGCCCCAGACAATTGCCCCGCCGGCCTGCTGCGCCCAGTCACGGGGAGCCTCAAAGCGTTGACGCCGGTCGGGATCGAGCATGAACAACGTGATCAGCAGACGCAGGTAGTAGTAGAGCCCGACGGCACTGCCGACGACCACCGCCCCGACCAGCACCCAGGTACGCGCATCGACACCCGCGGCGATGACATAGAACTTGCCGATGAAGCCCGCAGTCAGCGGGATGCCGGCCAGTGACAACAGCATCGCCGTCAGGATCGAACTCAGGTAGGGCCGACGCCAGAACAGGCCGCGATAGTCGTACAGCGCATCGGCGTCTCGTTCCTGCATCGGGCTGGACACCAGCGTCACGACGCCGAAGGCCCCCAGCGTGGTCACCACATAGGTCAGCAGGTACATACCGACCGCTTCGACGGCAAGCTGCTCGGCGGCAATCAGCCCGACCAGGCAGTAGCCAAAATGCGCGATCGACGAGTAAGCCAGCATGCGCTTGACGTTATTCTGGCGCAGCGCCAGCAGGTTGCCGACCAGAATCGACAGCACCGCCAGCACGCCGAGCAAGTCCAACAGCAGCGGGTGATGATTGCCCCCCCCCTGCTCGAAGTAGCGCAGTAGGACCGCGAAGACCGCGACCTTCGAGGCGGTGGCCAGGAACGCCGTGACCGGCGACGGCGCGCCTTCATAGACGTCCGGTGTCCACAGATGGAAGGGCACCAGCGACAGCTTGAACGCGATCCCAATCAGGAACAGGGCCCCGCCGGTGAGCAGGTAGGCATGGCCGAGACCGGTCTGGGCGGCAAGGTCGTTGAAGCCGCTCAGCGCGGCAAACGCCATCGTGCCGGTCTGTGCATAGATCAGCGCCATGCCGAACAGCAGGAAGGCCGACGCGGTTGCCGACAGCACCAGATACTTGAGTCCCGCCTCTAGCGCATGCCGACTCTTGTGCGGATAGGCCACCAGGGCGTACAGCGGGATGCTCAGCAATTCGAGCCCGATGAACAACGCCGCGAGGTGCTGGCTGCAGACCAGTACCAGCGCCCCAAGCGCTGCCAGCAACAGCAGGAGATAAAACTCCTCCTTGTTCCCCTCGTATCCCTCCAGATAGGCATGCGACAGCGTGGCGGTGGCCAGCGTCGTCACGAGAATCAGCCCCATGTAGAACGCGGCGTAGCCGTCGACGATCAACAGCGGCGTGATGCTCGTCGCCGGCACCGCCAGCAAGGGCACGCAGGCGAGCAGGGCCAGATTGAGGCCGACGACGGCGCAGGTCGCATTGCCGCGGTGGTGGCGCCGGAACGCGATCGCCAGCATCACGACGACGATCGTCGCGCTGAGCACCAGAATCGGCAGCAGTCCCAGCCAGTGGGCACTCGTGAAGTTCACGGCAGCACCTCCGGGACCGTGGCGGTACTGGCAGCAGCCGGGTCACCTTGCGCGGCGGCATAAATGGTCTGCACGCCCCGCATGGAGGCCGCTGACGTGTCGAGAACCGGCTGCGGATACAGACCCAGCCCCAGCATCACCAGCATCAGCACCACCATCATCGACAGCTCGCGCTTCGAGAGGTCCTTGAGCTGCGGCGCACCCTCCTTTGGCGCGCCGTGGAAGGCCCGTTGCACCAGGATCAGGGAGTACACGGCGCCAAGCACCAGCCCGGTGGCCGCGATACAGGTGATCAAGGTGGCCACCTCGAAGCTGCCCAGCAGGATCAGGAACTCGCCGACGAAATTGCCGAGTCCCGGCAGGCCCAGCGCCGCGACCACGAAGAACAGGGCGATCGGTGGCAGTAATCTGAAGCGCGCCCACAGCCCGCCCATCTTCGACATCTCGCGCGTGTGCAGCCGCTCGTAGATCTCGCCGCACAGGATGAACAACGCGCCGGCAGAGATGCCGTGGGCAATCATCTGGATCACCACGCCCTGCAGCGCAAGCTCGGTGCCGGCATAGATGCCGATCATCACGAAGCCCATGTGCGAGATCGACGAGTACGCCACCAGCCGCTTGATGTCGTTCTGCGAGAAGCACATGAACGCGCCATACAGAATCCCGATCACGCCCAGCCACATCGCCACCGGCGCAAAGTCAGCCGAAGCGTTGGGGAACAGCGGCAAGGCGAAGCGCAGCAGGCCATAGGCGGCCGTCTTCAGCAGGATGCCCGCCAGGTCGACGGAGCCGGCGGTGGGCGCCTGGGAGTGGGCATCCGGCAGCCAGCTGTGCAGCGGCACGGTCGGAATCTTCACGGCAAAGGCGATGAAGAACCCGAGCATCAGCACATATTCAAGCTGCGGCGACAGCTCCGTCTTCAACAGATCCATGTAGTTGAAGGTGATCACCCCGGTCTGCTGCTGATGCGCAAAGACCAGACCGAGAATGGCCAGCAGCATGATCAGACCCGAGGCCTGCGTGAAGATGAAGAACTTGGTCGCGGCGTAGATGCGCCCCTTGCCGCCCGGAGAGTTGTGCCCCCAGAGCGCGATCAGGAAATACATCGGCACCAGCATCATTTCCCACAGGAAGAAGAACAGGAACAGATCCAGCGTCAGGAACACGCCGATCACACCGCCCAGATTCCACAACAGGTTCAGATTGAAAAAACCGATGTGCGTTTCGATCTCGCGCCACGAGCAGGCCACGGCCATGACCCCCAGCAGGCAGGTCAGCACCACCAGCAGCAGCGACAAGCCATCCATGGCCAGATGCACGGAGATACCGAAGCGCGGAATCCAGTCGGCCTGGAACTCGACCGCCCAGTGTGGATCGGCGCTGCCGACACCGGCCATCGACCAGTCGCCGGTAGCCCACAGCCACAGCGACAGCCCCAGGGCCAGCAACATGGAGCACAGGGCCATCCAGCGCGGGAAGCCAGTGCCGAAGACGCGTTCGCCAACCCAGGCCAGCGCGCCGCCGATGAAGGGAATCAGGATCAGCCAGACCAGAATCATGCGAGCACCACCGCGGCGATCATCAACACAGCACCGGCCGCCGTCGCGGCGGCATACCAGCGCAGCTGGCCGGTCTGCGACCGCACGATCCGCGCGTTGAGCTGCAACAGCGCAGCGGGGATCAGCCCGATGGCCTGGTCAGCCGCGTCATGGCGGTTGACGTGCACGATGAACTGATAGGGCCTGACGAACAGTCGGTCATACAGCCAGTCCCAGCCGAAGGCCGCCTGCCACCAGCGGAACAGCAGATTGCCGACCGCGCTGTGCTTCAACGCCGCCGCAACGCCGCGGTGCTTCAGGAACAGGAACCAAGCCAGTGTAATCCCGGCAAAAGACACGCCGATGGAGATGAACTCCAGCGTGTGCTTGCTGTGCAACAGCGCCTCGCTGATCGGCGCCTGCGGCAGCACGGCATCCAACGGGATGTGGATGAAGCCGCCGAACAGCGCCGCCATCGCCAGCACCGCGAGCGGCACGCCATGATCGAGGCCGTGCGGTCTGTGCACCTCGTGTCCGTG
>JBEIOK010000212.1:0-4234 GCA_040377605.1 Nevskiaceae bacterium
CCCTGCTCAATCGTGGCCTGCTTGCCGTTCGCCGTGACGACGCGGGGTGTCGAGATGACTTCGCCGCGGCCCTCGCTCTGCAGTGCGCTGAGCTCCAGATCGATCAGGAAGTCACTGCCGAGAATCGTCCAGCCGATCGAGCCGGCCGGCGTGGTCGCCGTCGGCAGATTCACCAGATAGGAGTCGGCGAGCGACGGCAGGTTGCCGGCCAGCACATCGCGGGAACCCGAGTTGTTGCCGGATTGGCCGATCTGCGTGTTGCCGGACTGACCGATGGTGCTGGCACCGAAGCGCGTCCCGATCTCGCGCGCAAAGTCCTCGTTGGCAATGACGATCCGCGATTCGATCAAGACCTGTCGAACCGGAATGTCCAGGCGTGCGACCAGACTACGAATCTCGGAAATCTTCTCGCGAGTCTCAAGCAGCAGCAGGGTGTTGGTGCGCTCGTCGACGCTGACGCGCCCACGCTCGCTGAGCATGGACGTATTGTCCGAGGCCAGCAGCGCGCGAACGTCGGTCGCCTTGGCGTAGTTGACCTGGATGATCTCCGAACGCAGGGGCGACAGGTCCTTCTTCTGTTTCTCCGCCTCCAGCTCCATTTTTTCGCGCTTGGCGATTTCCTCGACGGGCGCCACCAGCATCACGTTGCCGTCCTGGCGCAGACCCAAACCCTTGGTCTTGAGAATGATGTCCAGAGCCTGGTCCCAGGGCACGTTCTGCAGTCGCATCGCAACGGTGCCCTGCACCGAGTCGCTGATGACCATGTTGGTGCCCGCGACGTCGGCGACGATCTGCAGCAGGGAACGAATGTCAATATTCTGGAATGACAGGCTGATGCGTTCGCCCTTGTACTCGGGTTCGCTCTGCTTGCGCGCCTCGAGCTTGGCCTCGGTCAACGGCTGCAGCTCCATCACGAACTGATCGCCGGATTGATAGGCAGCCTGGTCGAATTCCATGCCCGCCACAGGGGTGATGACGACGCGGGTCGTCGAGCCCTCGCGACGGATGTCGACAAACTTCACCGGCGTCGCAAAATCCAGCACGTCCAGGCGACGCTCCAGGGCCGAATTGACCGATGTATCTTTGAACGTCGCGACGATCTGATCGCCCTGGTCGCGCACATCAACGACCAGCGAGGGGTCGGAGAGTTTGATCATCACGCGTCCCTCGCCGCTTTCACCGCGCCGGAAGTCGACGTTGCGGATTTCACCGCGCGTGGCGGCGGCAGTCGTCGCTGCAGGGCGCTGTGAGGAGCTACCTGCCGCGAATGGCGTCGCATTGTCGAGTTGCAGGTAGACCTTGTTTCCCTCCACACGCAGGTTGTGCGGTGCCGACTGTCCCAGCTCGACAACCACACGCGTGCGGCCACGGGCCTCGACAGCGGCAACCGAGCGCACATTGCCGACATTGACGCGCTTGAGGCGCTCCGGCAGTGCCACGCCCGTGTCTTCGAGGTCCAGCGACAGCCGCGCCGGATTGTCGATCGTGAAAACCGTCGGTTCCGGAGCGGTATCCGACAGCGTCAACGTCACCAGAACGCGGTCACCTTCCAGCGCCACGAAGTCGATCGACTTCAGTGCGCGGCCGGCATCCTGTGCCGAGACGCCGAACACGGCGAATGCGGCGGCACACAGTCCGAGCCCCAGTTTGAGCGTGCGAGGGATCGCGTGAGCGAGCTTAAACATGATGTTTACTCCCTGGGTCCTGATTACTGAGCGAGCGCGAGACTGGCGGGGCGCTGCACCCAGCCGCCGAAACCATCCGGAACCAGCTCCATGAGGCTGACCTCTGATTCCGAGATGCCGACGATCTGGCCATAGTTCTGGCCCATGTGGTTTTTCGTGGTGACGCGATGGACGACATTGTCCGGTGCTTTGACCAGTGCGAAAACACCGCCTGGCGTGCTGATGGTGCCGACCATGCGCAACGCGTCGAGCGGAAATTCTTCCAGCGGCTCGCGGTTGCGATTCAGATCTGGCTTCGGGCCAGCCACCGAAGCCGTTTGCGGCTGCCCAGCCTTGGTGAACGGGTCGCGCCGATCACCAGGCTCATAGGCGAAGGCCTCGTACTGTTTCATCTGCGGAATGGGTTCGATGGAGGTCGACTGACGTGCCTTGACCTCGGCGACGTACGCCTCGAGATCCGACATATCGCCGCCGCAGCCGGCTGCCAGCACCGCGGAAGCGACCACAGCAAGGAGGTGGCGGTTCGACATGGCTATTTCTTCCCCGCCGGAAGCTCGTCATCGTCCAGGTAACGGTATGTCGTCGCCACTGCCGTCATCCGCAGCGGTGTCGCCTCCTGACCTTTGGCGGCGGCGGCCGGCACGATGTTGACGTCGTTGATGGTGACAATGCGCGGCAGCGCAGCGATTGCGCTGACGAAGCTGCCCATCTCGTGATAACTGCCGACGACGACGATCTGATTGGGGATCAGTGCGTAGAAATCCTTCGGCACCTCGCCCTGCGGCTGGAACAACTCCTCCTCCAGACTGCTGGCCACCCGGGTCTGCGAGATATCGTTCAGCAGATTCGCAACTTCGGCGCGGCTCGGTAGCTGCTTGAGCATCGCCCCGAAGGACTTTTCCATGTCGGCCAGCTGTTGGCGGTAGGCTTCTAGGCCGGCCACCTTGGCCTGCTTGCCCTCAAATTCCGTGCGAAGCGTGGCTTCTTCTTCCTTGACGATCTGAAGATCGTCGTAGACCGGTTTGACCAGGAAATATAGACCGGCAATGACCAGCACGACAGCGGCGAGCACGATGGCGCCGGTACGGGCCCATTTCGGCCAGGCGCCCGGGTTCTGCATGTCCAGCGAATTGAGTTGCTGGATGATGTCCTGGACGTTCATCCGCTAACCTCCTCATCACCGTTCTCGGCGGCGGCTGCGCCCGGCTGGGTCAACGCCTGCACCTGCAGTTGGAAGGTGGCGTTGCGCTGTCGGTCCTTCTCGTTGGTCTTGATCACGACCAGGCGAGGGTTGTCGAACCAGGGCGAGGCGTCGAGGTTCTTCATGTAGGTCGAGATGCGGCCGTTGGACTCTGCGATGCCGTCAATAGTGACCACGGCACCTTGTTGCTTGACCGAACTCAGATTCACGCCATCGGGCAGCGTGTTGATGATCTCGTCGAAGAAATGAACCATCGCCGAGCGGCTGGCCTGCAGTTCCTCGATGACCCGCATGCGCGCCAGCAGATTGTTGCGAACCCGCTCCAGTTCCTTGATCTCGGTGATCTTCTGATCCATCTCCTTGATCTGCTGACGCAGGAATTCGTTGCGTTCGACCTGATGATCGTAGGCCCCGGACATGTTCATGTAGCCGAGGCCGACGATCGCCGCCGCGAGCGCCAAGCCGAGGCCCATGCCGGCCGCGAACTCCTGCTTGTGCTTCTCCCGACGGGCCTTGCGCCAGTCGAGTAAGTTGATATGGGTGCTCACGTCTTCTCCTCATCGAAGGCGCGATACGCAAGGCCGCAGGCGATCAGCAGGGAGGCTTCCTCCTTGGCCAGATTTGCTGGCTTGGTCCGCGAGGACACGCCCATGCCGGCAAAGGGCTTGGCGACCACCGTCGGAACCTGCAGGCGCTCCTGAATGTATTGCTCGACGCCAGGAATATGTGCACAGCCACCCGCCAGGATGATCTGGTCGATGCTGCTGTACTGCGTGACGGCTGAGAAGAAGAACTGCAGCGAACGGTCGATCTGCTGCGACATGTCGGCGAGGAAGTGAGACAGCACTTCGGTCTGGTAGTCCTCAGGCAGCGCGCCGGTGCGCTTGGCTTTTCCGGCTTCCTCGAAGGACATGCCGTAATGGCGCATGATCTCCTCGGTCAGCTGACGCCCGCCAAAAGACTGGTCGCGTGTGTAGATCGTCTTCAGGTTGTGCAGGATCAGAACGGACGTCGTGTTGGCGCCCATGTCGACAATCGCGATCGTCTTGTTGCGACCGCCCTCGGGCATCTGGTGCTCGAGAAACTGGCAGGCGTTTTCTAAGGCATACGCTTCGATGTCGACGACTCTGGGCGTCAGGCCCGCAAGTTCAACGGCAGCGCAGCGCTGCTCCACCTGCTCCTTGCGGCAAGCGGCGAGGAGGACATCGACCATTTCGGTGTTCTTGGGGCTTTTCCCGAGAACCTCGAAATCGATATTGACCTCATCGATCGGATACGGAATGTACTGATCGGCTTCGGCGCGGATCTGCTCCTCCATGTTGTCGTCGGAGAGCGAGGCCGGCATCTC
>JBEIOK010000064.1:0-13666 GCA_040377605.1 Nevskiaceae bacterium
GCCCCAGGTGTGCAGCGGATCACCGGCCGCCCAGGCATCCGACAGGTACAGCGTGGAGCCGGCAATCAGCGGCTCGAAACGCTGATCCGTCGGGAACTGGCGGATGCGCTTGAATTCCTTCAGGTAGCCATACAGCTCGGGAAAGCTGTGCTGGTCATAGGGCCAGATGTTCAGGAAGGAGGTCCCGTTGACGCTGTCCGGCTTGACGAAGAAGACGGACTGGTAGCGCAGCTTGTCCTCGCGGCCCGGCCAGTAGGGCTTGGGCTCCATCGTGGTCCGCGCAATCGGCGACAGTTCGGCCCAGCCCAGCTGGTACTCGAAGTCAATCTCGCCCTTGCTGCCGACGTCGTATTCCTTGATCGCGTACATCGACGCGTCATGCCGACCCCAACTCAGCGTCAGGCTTGCGAACAGCTCCAGGCCACTGCGGGCATCCGGAAAGGGATTGCCACCGATCCACGGCTTGCCCTGACGGGTGACGACGTTGCCGCGCTCGTCGAAGCGTGCCTGGCCACGGTGGCGAACGGTGGCCTCGAGATACTCCCAGGGACTGAGCCGCATGATGTCGGTGGTGGTCGGCACGATGCGCAGCCGCCGCCCCATCTTCGACACCTGTTCGTACTTGATCGGCTCCATCAGCTCGCGCACCGACTCGACGTTGGCTGCGGTGATCAGGTCGCCGGCCTTGAGCTTGCCCTTCGTGTAATTCTCGATCGACAGCAGTTCTTCGGGATAGGCACGCGTGATGTCGCCGCTGGCGGCGATCGCGTCCCACAGCGGCATCAGCACCCCGGCGGCGGCCGCTCCGCGTGCGGCAGCGCCGAGAAACTGGCGACGGCTGTAGCCGCGGTCGTAACGGATGATCCTCATAGCGCAACCGTTTTCCTGCCCGATCCCGGCCTGCCGGGAAAAAAGGCCGACGGCCTCAGCCGTCGGCACCCTCCGCTACCGAATCTAGGGGAAGAGGAATACCCGGCAGCGGGTAGACACCCTAGAACTGATAGGTCAGTCGCAGCGTGACTTCGTCGGCGTAATCGACCGTCGACAGCAGCGTGTCATTCGGGTTGGCGCTGCCCATGGCGCCATCGATGTACGAGTAGAAGGCTTCGACCGTCATCGAGCCGCGCGGCTTCCACTTGATGCCCGGCTGGATCAGGATGCTGCCGCGCGGGTCATACAGCGTCGCAAAGCCGATGCGGTAGATGTCCTGCGGGAACGGCTGCTGGAAGGCGAAGGCGAAGTAGTGCGCACCGTCGACACCGGTCGCCGCCTTGTCCACCGTACCGCCGTAACCGCTGAGATGACGACCGAACAGATCGTCGACATCGCGGTACATGTGCTGGAACACCAGGTAAGTGGCGGGGAAGGCGTCGCTGAAGCGGTGGTACTTCTCCATCACCAGCGCCGTCGTGAACGAATCGTCGACCAGGTAGTCGCGGGTCAGCGACGTGGCCGTGAACGTCCGGTTCGGCGTGAAGCTGGCTTCGAAGTTGATGATCAGCTGATCGAGAATGCTGCCGGGCTCGCCTTCAATGACGTAGCTCGCACCCAGGCCGTACACCTCCTCCTGAAAATACTCGCGCGCGATGTGACCGCGCAGGCTGCCACCGGCCGCGATGAAGAAGGTATTGAGCTCGTTGTAGGCCTCCTCGACGGTGCTGACCTCGGAGGCGAACAGCTCCTGTGCCGCCTCGAACTCGCTGATCGAGGCATTGAGGCCGGTGATGGCATTGAGGCGCGCCTTGCCGGCATAGGTGAACCACTCCTCGGCCGAGTACACGCCGGTGGGCGAGGCCTCGAACGCGGTACGGGACAGCAATTCGCCCGAGTCCTTGCCCAGCGAGGCCAGCGCCAGATTCACGCGACCGCCGAGCGTGTTCTGCAGCATGGCACCGGGCAATCCCTTGTTGACGCCGGACTGCGTCCAGCGAAACACACCATCCGGGTTGTAGCGCTGCACCGCCATCGCCTGGAATCCCCACTGGCCGTAGTTGGCCTTCAGGCGCAGGCCGTAGCTCAGTTCATCGTCGTAGCCGCCTTCCTTGTACAGATCCTGCACCGTGAACTGCGACGGGATGACGTTGTACTGCGTGTTCGGATTGCCGTAGATCGTCGGCTGGAACTTCTGCACATAGGCATCGGCCAGCCACTCTTCGTTGAACTGATAGCCGACCCGGATGCCCAGCGCCGGCACGCGCTTGTCCGAATACTCTTCCTGGGCATAGTCGAGCAGCGAATGGCGCCGCAGGTCGAGACCGTCGACGACATCGAAGACGCGGAAGAACAGGGCCTGGCCCCAGGCGATCTGCTGGTTGCCGGCGCGGATGTTCAGCGGGCCGCTGTTGTACTCCAGGATCAGCGTCGGGAAGTAGACCAGATAGTCCTCGCCCGCCCATTCCAGCGGGTTCGGACTCTTGTCACCCTCGACGCGATACTCGAAGTAGTTCGGCGTGCCGCTGTACAGGGCGCGGTCGCCACCGGAGACGCCGCCACGTTCGCCGGACACGCTGTCCCAGTCGAAGTTGTCGTACTCGATCGGATCGAAGATGGCCCGCAGGCGGCCGATCAGACTCAGCGACGAGGTGATGCGCACGCCGAGCTCCAGCTCGCCGCGCACGATGGCGTAATTGATGTCGTTGTCCGTGGACTGGATCGGCTGACCGCTGCCATTCCAGCTGTCGACGCCCCGCAAACCGGGAGAGCTTGCATCACCGGCGGCCAGCGCCGGGAACGGAACCGTGGTCCAGCTACCGACCTGCGGCAGCGGCAGCAGCCCCCCGGTCAGCGTATCGACGATGGCCGGCACGAGGTTGGGCGGCACGTAGGCCTGACGATCGACCGAGCGTCCGTTGAAGACGTTGCCATTCTGGTTGAACGGGTTCTCGTCGCTGCTCGTCGAGTAGGAGAACTCCGGGCGGATGAACCCACCCAGCGTGAAGCCCATGTTCTCGAACCAGCCCTGCGCCTGGGCGCCACCGGCCACCAGCAGCAGGCCCAGACCCGTCAGACGCCCTGCGTTCCTGAAGTTCTTCATTGCCCCGTCTCCTTCCATACGGATGCTTGTGATACCGCTTGCGGGCCTGCGCCCACCCCCGGCCAATCCCCAATCAGGGATCGAGCCGCACAATCTGTCCTGCCTGACCCACCGCCAGTACGGCGGACCGCGCATCGGCCTGCGCCACGCCCACGTACCAGGAGCCCTTGACGGCAGGGGCTTCCACCTGCTTCCAACTGGAACCGGCATCGCGACTGAACAGCATCTCGCGCATCGCGGTAATCACCACCTCGCCGTCATCGGCGGCATGCACACCCAGCAGCAGCGCGCCGCTGCCCGACTGCTGCGATTCCCAGGTATCGCCGTGGTCACGCGTGTGCAGCACCACCCCGCTCTGCCCGACCGCATAGCCGATACCGTCTTCGCGCAACTGCATCGCAAACAGCGACGCGTCACCCTTGTGCAGCAGCTGCCAGCTCTGACCCAGATCGCGGCTGCGCAGAATCAGTCCGAACTCACCGGCAATCGTGATGACGCCCGCCGCATCGACACTCGCGGCGTACAGATGCGGCTCCATGCCGTCGGCGGCGTAGTCGGCCCAGTTCAGCGCGACCGGTCGCCACTGCCGACCGAAGTCCTCGGACACCAGCACGGTGCCGAAGCCCCCCACGGCGACCGCGCGTCCCGTGGCATTGAGCTGCACCGAGAACAGACGCTGCTGGCTGCCGCTGTCGGCCGGCGTCCAGCGGCCGTCGGCCGAGCGGGTCAACACCAGGCCGGTCTGACCGACCGCAATCGCCCGGTCGCCGGCCACGCCGACGCCCAGCAGTGCCAGCTGCGTGGGCGCCGGATCGACCGCCTTCCAGCTAGCCCCACGGTCGGTGGACTCCTGGATCTCGCCGCCGACCCCGACCGCGACGCCCAGCGGGCCGTCGAAGTCGATGGCAAACAGCGCCTGATGGACCGTGCCCGACACGACCGCCTGCACCGGCGCGGCGGTGGGCTGAGCTGCCGCGAACACGACGCCGGCCGACAGCAGGCCGGCGCCGAGTGCGGCAAGGAGACGCGTGCAGCGCATCGGCTTCAGGCCGTGCCCAGGCGGGTGATCGCCTGCACGGTCAGGTACTTGTTGTAGACGTCCTCGCCTTTCATGATCTTGTCGTCGTAGCCGCTCTGATAGCCGCCGGTCACTTCCCGGGCCTGCACGAAACGGCTCATGCGGTTGGCCTGGAGGTCATGGCTCAGCACGCCGACCCACGACCAGGACGGATGCCCGCTGTCGTCCTTGATCGTCATCTTGTCGTTCGAGTACTGCGCGTAGTGCGGCTCGAAGGTCTTCCAGATCTCGCCACGACGGTCATAGGTGTTGTAGGCCACGTACATGCCGTTGCGGACGTCGATCCAGGTGCGCTTCTTGCCGACCGGCGCGCGCGGATAGCCCACCGGCTCGGCGTCGACGACGAGGCATTCCGGCACCAGTTCCATCCACACGTCGTGGAAGGTCTGGCCCTTGGGGCCGCCGTGCACCGGACGCTCGTAGTTCTTGTGATAGCCGCCCATGAAGTTGCGGCCGCCGATCACGCCCAGCATCGGCTTGCGCTCGACGATCTTGTAGTTGCCCCAGGTCAGCATCGGATCGCCGGCCGCCCAGGCATCGGACAGGAACAGCGTGATGCCCGGCACCAGCGGCTCGAAGCGCTGGTTGGTCGGGAACTGGCGCACGCGACGGAACGCCGGCAGGTAGCCGTACAGGTCCGGGAACTTGCGCTGGTCGTAGTTCCAGATGTTGAGGAAGGAGCTGCCGGCCGTATCGTTCGGCGCCGTGAACCACACTGACTGATAGCGCAGCAGGTCCTTCTTGCCGTTCCAGACCTTGCCGTCATTGCGCGCGGTCGTGTTCAGCTCCGCCCAGACAAAGTCGTACTGGTAGGCCAGCGAGCCATCCGGCGCGATGTCCCAGTCGCGGACCGCGTACTGCGAATAGTCGTGGCGGCCCCAGCTCAGCGTCAGGTTGGCGGTGGCCTCGAGCCCGTTCTTCGGATCGGGGAACGGCATGCCCGCGCCCCAGGGATTGCCGGCCTGATCGTAGACGTTGCCGTCCGGACCGATCTTGGCCTTGCCCTTGTTCTTGATCGTGCCCTGCAGATACTGATGCGGGTACAGCTTGGTAACGTCCTTGGTCGACTCGATGATGTGGATGCGGCGCCCCATCGTCTTGACGTGCATGTAGGCGACGGGATCGAGCAGGTCCTTGACGTGCTCGACGTTGTCCTTGGTGACGACGTCACCCGGCTTGATCTTGCCCTTGGTGTACGCCTCGATGTGGAGGAGCTCCTCGGGATAGGCCTTGCTGACGTTGTCGGCCGAGTGGCCGATCATCGGCCACAGCGGCGCCAGCACACCGGCACCGGCACCGACGGCGGCTTTCTGCAGCAGCATGCGGCGGCCATAGTCGAAGTCGTATTTCTTGATACGGATCATCTGAACTCTCCTCGTGCGCTAGCGTTGATGAATCGCATGCCGCTCGCGTTGCGGCATGGTGACGATCGCAACGGCGCAGGACTGCGCCGCCACCTCGTTGACGGAAAGGGGATGCAGCCGGTGCGCACGGGCGGTCATGCGCGCACCGTCTGGGCCATCGGCGGGCACAGCTCGTCCTTCTGGACGTACTGCGACAGGTCGACGCCCTCGCCGAGCAGCTGGTCTTCGCGCGTCGCAAACTTCGGCTTGATGAACCACACCAGCAGCGGCAGCACGACCAGTGCCAGCACCATGTTGATGAGCATGATCAGCACCAGCAGCAATCCCATGTCGGCCATGAACTTCAAGCCCGACAGGAAGTACCAGGGCAGGATGCCGATCGCCATGATCGAGGCCGTGAACAGGATCGCCTTGCCGGTCGTGGTCAGCGCCGCGACATTGGCGCGACCCCAGTCCTTGCCCTGCGCGTGGTACTCCTCGCAGATGCGCGACAGCAGGTAGATGCCGTAGTCGATGCCGACACCGACACCGACGCAGGCCACCAGCAGCGAATTGACATCCAGGCCGATGCCCATCAAGTGCATGGCGGCACTCATGACGAAGTTCGACAGGTTGACCGGAATCAGCAGCAGCAGACCGGCGACCGGCGAGCGATAGGCAAGGCTGGTGGCCAGGAACACGATCAGGTTCAGGGCCCCGAGAATCAGCCAGTGATAGCGGCTGACGACATCATTCATCGCCTGCTGCAGCGCGATCGTGCCGGTGCCGAGCCGCACCAGGAAGGTGTCATGATCGGCACCAACGGCCTCGACCGCCTTGCGGGCATTGGCCAGTGCCGCGTCGACGGTTTCCTGCTTGTTGTCCTTGTACCAGAGCGACACCGTGCCGTTCTGCTGCTCGAAGTCGACGACATTGGAGAAGGCCTTGGGGCTGCTGCCGACCATGACCGCACCGGCGGCGGCACTGACGGCACCGTCCACCGGGTCCAGCGGCAGCCACTTCGGATTGCCGCCACTGAACAGGCGGTTGCCTTCCATCAGGTAGTCGCCGAAGGACAGCGTCGCGCGTGGCGGATGGTCCCCCCGCTCGATCAATGCCTGGATCCGCTGCATCGTCAGCACCGTATCGGCGTGATGCATCGTGCGGTTCGGGTTCTTCTGATCCTTGGCCTCGAACACGATCTCCAGCGTGTTGACGCCCGGAAAATTCTGGTTGATCGTCGAGACGGCCGTGTTGTACTCGGAGTCGGGCCACAGCAGATTGCTGCCTTCGACCGGATTGCCGATCTTGATCAGCGACGAGCCGTAGACGGCGAGCAGGCTGCCGACCAGCACGATCAGCCCGGCGACGCGCGCGCGGCGCCCATGCGTGAGGCTGCCGATCCCGCTCAGCACCGTCTGGATCGTGCGATGCACACCGCCCGCCTCGCCCTTGCCGACCATACGGTCGACATTCTTCGGCGCCGGGAGCGCGGCCAGCAGCAGCGAGATCAGCACGACGCCGGTCGGGATCAGCCAGATGCACCAGAAGCCGCAGAACAGCGCAAACCGCTCCATCGCCGGAATCGGTGCGATGGCGATCAGGAAGATGCCGACCATGTCGGTGAAGATGCCGAGCACCGACGGCGCCATCATCACACTCATCGTGATCTCGGCGGCCTTCTTGCGATCCTTGACCTGCGCATAGATCTCGTAATACCGCTCGGTGAACTGCACGCAGTGCGAGAACGATCGCGCCACCAGCAGCAACGGCACCACCATCAGCAGCGGCTCGACGGGCGATTCCAGCCAGCCCACCAGGCCGAAGCCCCAGATCGCCGCGACCGCACTGGTCACGATCGGCGTGACCACACCAACCACGTTGCGCATGTACAGCACCAGCGCCAGGATCAGTGCGCCCAGCGTCAGCAGCGCGATCCACAGCACCTGATGCTGATACTCGTAGACCCAGCCGGTCAGCGCCGGCTGACCGGCCATGTGAACCTCATGGTTCTCGTCACGGGCCTTCTCGACGAGGTCCTGCGCGTACTTGAAGACGACGCCGTAATCGAGGCGCGCCTCGATGAAGGTCGCGTTGATCAGGGTCGCGGTGTGATCTTCCGAGATCAGGAAGTTGCGCACCGCCGGTGACTTGTCGACGCGGCCGCGGAACTCCGCAATCTCCTCCGGCGTTTCCGGCACGCGATCTTCCATCAGCGGCTTGACGTCGATGCCGAACGGCGTGGCTTCCGCGTAGCGCGCCTTCTCGGTCGTGATCGACACGATCTGGTCGTGATCGACGCCGGGCGCCAGGTCGATGTCGCGCGTCAGGTCCCAGACCTTCTGCAGCGTCTCGGTGTTGTAGATGTCGCCGTTCTTGCGCTTGACCATCAGCGTGATGGTCAGCGGATTGCCGAAGTTCGGATGATCCTTGTAGACCTGCACGAAGGGATCATCCTTCGGCAGCAGGTCCGAGAAGATCGTGCGCAGATCGACCTTGGGCAGACCGGCGGCGAAGAAGGCGGTGATCACGACAAAGGCAATGGCCGTGATCTTCTGGTGACGGATCACCCAGGCGGAGATGCGCTGGCGCAGAGTAACCATGGGCTCAGGCACCGAGGCTGACCGCACCGGTCATCGTGGCGCGTACGCCCGCACGACGATCACCCCGATCAGATTCTCCGCGGCTCACGCCACGCAGATCACCCAAGCTGCCGCGAAGATGGCTGGTACCCAACACTCACGCTCCTCCGTTCTAGTGGGCCCCTCTCGCCGCGGGAGCGCGACGCCGAGGGACCTTCGCGTATCGCCAACGGACGATCGCATCGGATGGATGGCATTAGGACGGACGAGACAACCCCCTGCACTACACAAACGGGTAGTTTTTGGGATGACGGCAGGGTAGGCGCAGCGCTGACAACCCCCACCGCCCGCGCATTGCGGCAATGCAACAATTCAGCGCGCTACGCAGGGGAATCGTGCAAATGCTGCAGTGCACATCCGCAGGGCTGATCCGCACTGCGGGCGCTGCACCGCTCGCGCTCAGAGACGCAGGCGCTGCGAATGGATCTGGGTCTGCAGCAGCTCCGTCAGCGGCTCGTAACCGCGCGTGCGATCCGCCAGCACGTACACCGGCTCCTGCACCTGCGCCGGATCGAAGCCCTCGCGCTTGAGTTCGACCTTGCGGAACTTGAAGGTCGAGGTCGTCTCCTGCTCTTCCCGCAGTCGCAGGAACAACGGCACCGCATAGGCCGGCAGCGCGGCGCACAGGTGCTGAGCCAGAGCGGCCCCGTCCAGTGCCGTTCCGGGTGCAAGCGTCAGCGCGGCCATGCCGGCGCGACCGTCGGCCCCCGGCACCTGCACGCCGTAGACGCAGGCCTGCTCGATGCCCCTGAAGCGGTTCAGCGCGGCCTCGACCTCCGTCGTCGCCACGTTCTCGCCCTTCCAGCGGAAGGTGTCGCCGACGCGGTCGGCGAACTGGATGTGGCGCATGCCCTGATCCCGCACCAGATCCCCGGTGTTGAACCACAGATCGTTCTGCTTGAAGACATTGCGCAGCAGCTTGGACTGGCTTGCCTTCTCATCGGTGTAGCCGTCGAACGGCGCCTTGTCCGTGACTTCAGTGATCAGCAGTCCGACCTCGCCCTTGGCGACCTTGCGCATGAATCCCTTGTCGTCGCGATGCGGGATCTCCGCCTCCGTGTCGAACGCCACGATGGCGAATGGCAGCGGGCAGAAGCCAGCCGACTTGGCGACGCCGAAGCCATTGGCAAACGCCAGATTGGATTCGCTGGCGCCGTAGAATTCACTGATGCGTTCAATGCCGAAGCGTTGCTGGAACTCGTCCCAGATCTCCGGCCGCAGGCCGTTGCCGACGACCAGCCGCACGCGGTGCTGACGATCGCTGTCGCGGGCCGGCTGGTTCAGCAGGTAGCGGCACAGCTCGCCGATGTAGCAGAACGCGGTGGCCTCGTACTTGCGGATTTCATCCCAGAACCGTGACGCGCTGAACTTGCGCCCCAGGGCGAGCGCACCGCCGGCGCTCAACACCGAGCCCCAGGACACGGTCAGCGCATTGTTGTGATACATCGGCAGCGCGCAATACAGCACGTCGTCGGCCCGCATCCGCATGGCCATCTGTCCGAGTCCGGCCATGCCGCGCAGCCAGCGGTAGTGCGTCATCACCGAGGCCTTCGGAAGCCCCGTGGTGCCGGACGTAAAGATGTAGAAGCAGGGCTGACGCAGCCGGATGCTCGCCGTCTCCGGCAGGTTGGCGCTGGAAGCCTCCGCCGCCTGATGCGACAGATCGTGGAATCCGGCGGGCACCGCGCTGGTGTCGTCCTGTCCGACCCAGTAGTAGTGATGATTGCGATCCTCGTCCGGATGAAAGCCGCTGCTGCGCAGGGCCTCCAGACATTCATCGCCGGTGATGATCAGCTTGGCGCGGGTCAGGCGGATGCTGTGGGCCAGCACCTCCCCGCGCTGCTGATGATTGAGCATGCCGGCGATCGCGCCGAGCTTGACCGTGGCCGCCACACAGGCGAGCACCTCGGGCCGGTTCTCCATCAGGATCGCCACTGCATCGCCGCTGCGGATGCCGCGCGCCTTGAGCACCGCGGCGATGCGGTTGGCCCAGCCATTGAACTCGGCATAGCTCCAGCGTCGCCCCTCGAACAGCAGGGCCGGCGCTTGCGGCGTGCGCTCGGCGTAGCGCTGGATCAGCAGGCCGATCGAGTTCTGCTTGTCCGGCTTGAGCGTCACCAGATTGAACAGACCGCGATTGACGGTCAGCGTGTCCGGCAACGTGCTCAGCACGCCGCGCAGCACATCGCCGAAGCCGACGAGATCTCCCCGGTTCTGGTGTCCAGCCACGTTCCACTCCTCCTTGGTCATGTCGGTACTGTCGCGGTCTGGCGCCAGGGTCACAAGCGCCGCGACGCCAGCCGCGGATGTCAGCGCTGCCCTTGCCGGCCCCGCTTCGGGGCCGACGTGCCGCGGATCGTCTCCAGGATGCGCTCGCGCAACCAGCGGTTGGCCGGCTCGTTCTCCACGTTGGAGTGCCAGTACAGGTAGGCGTCGAGGCCGGGAATGTCCAGCGGCAGGGGTAGGATGCGGTTGCCGAACTGTTGGTTTGCAATGCGTGCATAACGCTCCGGCATCGTCAGCAGCAGGTCGGTCTGCGCCACCACGCGGCAGGCCGCGAAGTAGTGCTGGCAGCGCAGGCGCACGCGCCGGCTGCGGCCCAATCGCGACAGCTCCAGATCCTCGATGCCCAGGCCGCTGCGACGCGAACTGACCAGGACATGGTCCAGCCGCAGGTAGGTTTCCAGATCCAGGGCCTTCCTGACCTGCGGGTGGTCGGCACGCGCCAGCACCACCAGACGATCCAGCTCCAGCGGCTGCCGCGAGATCGCATCGGACAGCGGCAGCAGGATGTCGATCGCCACATCCAGCGTCCCGCCGGCCAGTTCAGCCTCCAGCTGACGCCGGTCCGGGCGCACGGCCGCCACCTCGACATGCGGTGCCTGCGCCGCCACCGCCTGCATCAGCGGCGGCAGCAGCGTGGCCTCCAGCACGTCGCGCACCCCCAGCGTGAAGCGGCGTTCGGTGATGGCCGGATCGAAACGGTCGATGTCGCCGAGCAGTATCTCCAGCTCGCGCAGCGAGCGACGCACTGGCCCCACCAGGTTGCGCGCCATCGGCGTCGGCACCATCGCCCGTCCCTCGCGCTCGAACAGCGGGTCGCCAAAGCGCTCCCGCAGCCGCGCCAGCGCGTGGCTGATCGCCGGCTGCGTCAGGTTCAGCTTCTCGCTGGCACGGGTGATGCCGCCCTCGGTATAGATGGCGTCGAAAACGACGAACAGATTCAGGTCGATCCTGCGGATATGCACGGCGCTAATGGACCCCGATCCGGGCTATTCATTTGCCGCAGTCTAGTGAGGGGCCTAAGCTGCCGGCAAACGTCTCCCCGGGCCCGGGCGAGACCCCACTGCGCACGGAGGCAGCATGCAGCAGGAGCAGTTCGTCGGGACCACCGGCGTCAAGGACCAGCACCGCTTCGACGAGGCCGCGCTGGAGCGCTACCTCACCCAGCACGTGGATGGATTTGCCGGCCCGCTGCAGGTCGAGCAGTTCAAGGGCGGGCAGTCCAACCCGACCTACAAGTTGATCACCCCGAACCGGCGCTATGTGCTGCGGCGCAAGCCGCCGGGCAAGCTGCTGGCCTCGGCGCATGCCGTGGACCGTGAATACCGCGTCATCACGGCACTGGCGCAGACCGACGTGCCGGTGGCCAAGACGCACTGCCTGTGCGAGGACGAGTCGGTGATCGGCACCGCGTTCTACGTCATGGACTGTGTGGAAGGTCGTGTGATGTGGGACCCCACGCTGCCCGACTACCAGCCGGCGCAGCGGCGGGCGATCTTCGAGGAGATGAACCGCGTCATCGCCGCGCTGCATCAGGTGAATTACGAGGCGATCGGCCTCGGCGATTACGGCAAGCCCGGCAACTATTTTGCGCGCCAGATCGACCGCTGGAGCAAGCAATACCGCGCCTCCGAGACGGAGACCATTGCGGCATTCGAGAAACTGATCGAATGGCTGCCGGCGAACATCCCGCCGGGCGACGAGACCACGATCGTCCATGGCGACTACCGCCTCGACAACATGATCTTCCACCCGACCGAGCCGCGCGTGCTCGCAGTGCTCGACTGGGAGCTGTCGACGCTGGGCCACCCACTCGCCGACTTCTCCTATCACTGCATGACCTGGAAGATTCCCAAGGGCGTGTTCCGGGGGCTGGGGGGCGCCAAGCTCGCCGACCTCGGCATCCCGACCGAAGCAGAACACGTGAACGCGTATTGCCAGCGCACCGGCCGCGCACCGATCGATCCCAGCCACTGGGACTTCTACATGGCCTACAACCTGTTCCGCCTCGGCGCGATCCTGCAGGGGATCATGGGCCGCGTGAAAGCCGGGACCGCCGCGAGCGCCCAGGCCGAGGCCATGGGCCGCGCTGCCGGCCCGCTGGCCGAGCTGGGCTGGCAGCAGGTCCAGAAAATTCTGGCGCGCGGCTGATCGCGCCCTCACCGAGAACCGACATGAGCTTCGACCCGAATCCGAAAACCCAGGCCCTGCTGGCGCGCCTCAACGCCTTCATGGAGGAGCACATCTACCCGAACGAACACCGCTTCCTGGAGGAAGTGGCGCAGGGCGACCGCTGGCAGCCGACGCAGATCATCGAGACGCTGAAGGCCAAGGCCAAGGAAGCCGGACTGTGGAACCTGTTCCTGCCGGAGTCCGAGCACGGCGCTGGCCTCACCAATCTCGAATACGCGCCGCTGTGCGAGGTCATGGGCCGCGTCATGTGGTCGCCGGAGGTGTTCAACTGCTCGGCGCCCGACACCGGCAACATGGAAGTGCTGGCGCGCTACGGCACCGAGGAGCACCAGCGCCAATGGCTGGCACCGCTGCTGGACGGCAGCATCCGCTCCTGCTTCGCGATGACCGAGCCGGACGTCGCCTCGTCGGATGCCACCAACATCAGCAGCTCGATCCAGCGCGACGGCGACGAGTACGTCATCAACGGCCGCAAGTGGTGGTCCTCCGGCGCCAACGACCCGCGCTGCAAGATTTTCATCTTCATGGGCAAGACCAACCCGGACGCCGGCCGTCACAGCCAGCAGTCGATGATCCTGGTGCCGCGCGACACGCCAGGCGTCAAGATCCTGCGTCACCTGCCCGTGTTCGGCTATGACGACGCGCCGCACGGCCATGCCGAGATCGTGTTCGACAACGTGCGCGTGCCGGCCTCCAACCTGCTGCTCGGCGAGGGCCGCGGCTTCGAGATCGCGCAGGGTCGCCTGGGGCCGGGCCGCATCCATCACTGCATGCGCCTGATCGGCCTGGCCGAGCGCGCGCTGGAGAAGATGTGCCAGCGCACGCTGTCGCGCGTGGCCTTCGGCAAGCCGGTCGCCGCGCAGACGGTGACGCTGGAGCGCATCGCCGAAGCGCGCATCCTGATCGACTCCTCGCGCTTCCTGACCTTGAGCGCTGCGCACAAGATGGACACGGTCGGCAACAAGATCGCCGCCAAGGAGATCGCGATGATCAAGGTCGCCGCGCCGAACATGGCCTGCCAGGTCATCGACTGGGCGATCCAGGCGCATGGCGGCGGCGGCGTGACCGACGACTTCGGCCTGTCCTATGCCTA
>JBEIOK010000047.1:0-17143 GCA_040377605.1 Nevskiaceae bacterium
CTTCATCAACAACCAGATCGCCTACGTCTCGCCGGTCATCAGCGGCGTGCGCGTCAATGCCGTCGTGTTTCTGGACGATGCCGGTGGCGAGTCCGAGGAGCATGACTTCGGTGCGGGCATCGAGTTCAGCCAGGACGGCCTGACGCTCGGCGTGCAGGCGCTGGACCTGCAGTCCGGTTCCACGGCCGGCAGCGCGCAGAACTTCTCCAATATCGGCCTGGTGGGCGCGGCGGCCGAGCTGAATGCCGTGCGTTACTACGCGGCACTGGCCGACAAGAGCTGGGGCGTCGGCGCCTCCTATGAGACGCTGGACCTGAAGGCAGGCCTGCCGGATCGCGCCTACACCTACGTGGCCGGCTGGTATGGCCTGAGCGACAAGCTCCGGGTCGCGCTCGGCTACGGCAATACCAACGACACGCCGTTCGAGGGCGATGGCTATACGCTGGGCGCCTCGTACACGGTGATGGAAAACCTGAACGTCTATCTCGCCGGCCGTTTCGTCGAGCGTGACAACGCCGCCGCGCAGCCGAGCGACACCCAGTCCTACGCGCTGGGCGTGAGCTACACCTTTGACATCGGCCTGAACTAAGGCCCGATCGGTCGCACCAGAGGCCGGGGCTCGTCCCCGGCCTTCTTTTTTGGTGCGTGCGGCGCGCGCGCCCCAAAGGGGGCGCGGTTGCACCAAATAAGGGCGCTGCCGCCGGGATGGTCTGCCCCGGGGCGCCCCCGCATCGCCGGGAGTAGGGGGCGGCGACGGCAAACGCCTGTTTTATTGCAGTTTTATGTCCGCACGAGGCGCCGGATGAATTCTTGACAGCCTGTCTGGGGGCAATCCCTCAGCACTTGGCACGCCGTTTGCGATTTCCCTGTGGGCCGCGGCCTCGGGGTGTGAGTCGCGGAGTTATCCACTTTGTGAAAGAGGCTTAACAGATGGAATTCAAGCGTTCGGTTGTGAGCGCCGCCCTTCTCGGCGCGGCCGCGTTTTCGGGTACCGCATTCGCTGGCGCGACCGGCAATGCAGGTGCATTCAGCAGCTACATGTTCCGCGGCGTCGATCAGGCGGGCGCGGCCGTGGTTCAGGGTGGTGTTGATGCTTCGACCGAAGGTGGCCTGTACGCCGGGACCTGGGTGTCGACCCTCGCGGGCGGCAACTACGAGACCGATCTGTACGCCGGCTTCGCCAAGGGTGGGTTTGACGTCGGCTACATCTTCTACGGCTACCGGGATTCGACGAAGGCCAACATGTCGGAAATCTACGCCGGTTACTCGGGCGGCGGTTTCTCCGGCAAGCTGTACTACACGCCGGAATACGGCGTGACAGAAGATGAGGCGTTCTACCTGACGGCCAGCTTCGCGATTGCGCTGAGCGAGACGCTGTCGATCACTCCGCAGGTCGGCTACAGCTTCGGCGACGGCATCGAGTTCGGTCTGCTCGGAACCGAAGACAGCTACCTGGACTACAGCCTGACGCTCGCCAAGTCGCTGGAAGATGGCTACACCTTCACGTTCGGCGTCTACGCCAACTCCGAAGACGACATCATCGGCAAGGAGCAGCTGGTGGTCGGTCTGAAGAAGGCGTTCGATCTGTAAGCAAACCCCCTTTTACCCGGGAGTTTTGGAAGGGCCGCGCAAGCGGCCCTTCTTTGTTGTGCGGGTTCAGATCGAGGCGCGGTCCAGCTCGCGGTAGCGCAGGGCCTCGGCCAGATGCGGCACGGCGAGGTCGGTGGCCCCGGCGAGATCGGCGATGGTGCGCGCCACGCGCAGCACGCGATGCACACCGCGGGCGGACAGGCGCAGACGCTGCATCGCCTGTTCGATCAGTTCACGCTGCGCAGGACCCAGCGCCGCATGGCGCTCCAGTTCGCGGGGGCCCAGTGCGGCATTGGTGCTGTTCTGGCGTTGCAGCTGTTGCCAGCGTGCCGCTTCGACGCGCGCCCGCACGGTGGCCGTGGATTCCGCCTCCGCGCCGGACGCCAGCAATTGCGCCCGCTCCACCCGTGGCACGAACAATTGCAGGTCGATGCGGTCAAGCAGCGGGCCGGAGATGCGGCCGCGATAGCGGGCCACCTGATCCGGGGTGCAGCGGCACTGCCCGTCGGCATCGCCCAGGAAGCCGCAGGGGCAGGGGTTCATGGCGGCGACGAGCTGGAAGCGCGCCGGAAAATCCGCCTGATACGCGGCGCGCGAAACGGTGATGGTCCCGCTCTCCAGCGGCTCGCGCAGTACCTCCAGCACGCGACGATCGAACTCCGGCAGCTCATCAAGAAACAGCACCCCCTGATGTGCGAGCGTGATCTCGCCGGGCCGCGGGGGGCTGCCGCCGCCGACCAGCGCCACACCGGAGGCTGTGTGGTGCGGCGCACGGTACGGCCGCTCGCCCCAGCGCTGCGCATCGAAGCCGGCCTCCCCGACCGAGGCGACGGCGGCGGCTTCCAGCGCTTCGCGGTCCGTCATCGGCGGCAGGATGCCGGGCAGGCGTTGCGCCAGCATCGACTTGCCGGCTCCCGGCGGACCGATCAGCAACAGCGAATGACCGCCTGCGGCGGCGATTTCCAGCGCCCGCTTGGCCGGTCCCTGGCCGCGAACCTCGGCCAGATCGGTGCCGGCGTTCGCGGTGCGCGCGGGCGGTACGGGGGCCGTGACGACACTCAACCCCTTCTGATGCAGATCCGCACACAAGGCCCCGAGCTGTCGCGCACCATAGATGCGACTGCCGGCCGCCAGGGCGGCTTCGGCGGTGTTGGCGGCCGGCAGCAACAGGGCATGCCCGGCGGCGGTGGCCTTCAATGCCGCGGGCAGCGCGCCGCGGACTGGACGGATCTCGCCGGAGAGCGACAGCTCGCCCAGCACTTCGATGTCCGCCAGTGCCGCCTGCGGGATCTCGCCCGCAGCGGCGAGGATGCCCAGTGCAATGGCCAGATCGAAGCGTCCACCGTCCTTGGGCAGGTCTGCCGGCGCGAGATTGCAGGTGATGCGCCGCGCCGGGAACGGATAGCCCGACGTCACGATCGCTGCGCGGACCCGGTCCTTCGCTTCGCGGACAGCGGCTTCCGGCAAGCCGACGATCGACAGCCCTGGAATCCCCGGCGCGAGATGCACTTCAACGGTGACCAGCTCGGCGTCGAGCCCGTTCTGGGCCTGCGCCAGCACCGTTGCCAGCGACATCGGCGGAACTTAGGTCGACGGCTTTAGCTGGCTTTCGAGCTGCTGCAGCTTCTGCTCGAGCGCCGCCAGCCGGATCTGGGTGCGGGCCAGCAGTTCCGCTTGCACGTCGAAGCGCTCACGGGAGACCAGATCCCACTTTTCCAGGTTGGCGCGCAGCACCGCGCGGAAGTTGTCCTCCAGCTCCCGGCGCAGGCCGGAGAGTCCGGGCGGCAGCAGGCGGCTGAGGGAGGCGGCGAGATCTTCGAGTTGGCGGGTATCGACCATGTCGGGACAACCAGGGGGAGAAAAGGCGTAGCGCAGTGTCGTGCGCGAGAACGGGGCTGTCCACTGTCCAAATGGACAGTGGACAGCCCCGAAAGCCTGGCTGGCGCGCTCGAGCGGCGCATGGCGCACCAAAGCGGTGCGCCTGGCCCCGGTGTTTTCCCCCAGCGGCGGCGCTACCCCCCGCCTCGTCTTGGCACGCTCTGTGCTCGAAAGGGCACGGGCTATCGGGGTGTCAAGGCTCCCCCGATGGAAACGCTTTCCGACTCAGGAGTGATGTCCATGAAATTGATTGCAGCCATCATCAAGCCGTTCAAGCTGGACGAGGTGCGCGAAGCACTCTCGGACCTCGGCGTGGCTGGCATTACGGTGACGGAGGTCAAAGGCTTTGGCCGCCAGAAAGGCCATACGGAACTCTACCGCGGTGCTGAATACGTGGTGGATTTTCTGCCGAAGGTAAAGATCGAGGTTGCCGTAGGCGACGACAAGCTGGAGGGCGCCATCGACGCCATCAGCAAGGCGGCGCATACCGGCAAGATCGGCGACGGCAAGATCTTTGTTTATTCCCTGGACCAGGCCATCCGTATTCGTACGGGTGAGACTGGCAAGGACGCCCTGTAAGGAGCCCTTCCCATGATGCGTAAATATTTGAGTGCAGTGATGCTGGCCGCCCTGTGCGGTCTTGCGTCGCCCGCGTGGTCGCAGGACGGCAACGTCGCGCAGGCCGAGGCGGCTGAAGCCGCAATGACCGACGCGGCTGCCGCGCCGGAGGCCGCTCCGGCCGAAGCCGCTGCCGAAGCTCCGGTTGCCGTGGCCGCCGAAGCGCCGGCAGAAGCAGCGCCGGCCGCGACCGCCCCGGTGTTCAACGAAGGCAACGTGACCTGGATGATGACCGCCACCGCGATCGTCATGTTCATGTCGCTGCCGGGCCTGGCGCTGTTCTACGGCGGTATGACCCGTCAGAAGAACATGGCCTCGACCATCACCCAGACCTTCGCGATCTTCTGCACGATCGCGGTGCTGTGGGTGGTGTACGGCTACAGCATCGCGTTCAGCGGCACCGGTCCATTCTTCGGAACACTCGACAAGATGTTCCTGAAGGGGGTGGTGTATGACGCCAACGGCTTCTTCACCGCGACCGCGACCTTCAGCAAGGGAGTCGTCATTCCCGAGTTGATGTTCGCGATCTTCCAGCTGACCTTCGCGTGCATCACCTGCGCCCTGATTGCGGGCGGCTACGCCGAGCGCATGAAGTTCAAGGCGGTGCTGATCTTCACGGTCATCTGGTTCACCTTCAGCTACGTGCCGATGGCGCACATGGTCTGGTGGTGGGCGGGTCCGGATGCGTACACCTCGGCCGAAGTCGTGGGCGAGCTGAACGCAACCGCGGGTTACCTGTGGCAGCTGGGCGCGCTGGACTTTGCCGGCGGCACCGTGGTGCACATCAACTCCGGTATCGCCGGTCTGATCGCCGCGATCATCGTGGGCAAGCGCCTGGGCTACGGCAAGGTCGCCATGCCTCCGCACTCGCTGACGATGTCGGCCATCGGTGCGGCCATGCTGTGGTTCGGCTGGTTCGGCTTCAACGCCGGTTCCAACCTCGAAGCCAACGGCTACGCGGTGCTGGCGTTCGCCAACACCATGATCGCCACCGCAGTGGCCGGTCTGGCCTGGTTCTTCGCGGAGTGGATCTTCAAGGGCAAGCCGTCGCTGCTGGGCATCATCTCGGGCTGCATCGCGGGCCTGGTCGGCATCACCCCGGCTTGCGGCTTCGTCGGCATCATGGGCGCGATGATCATCGGTCTGGTGGCTGGCGTGCTGTGCTTCGTGGCTTGCGCCTACCTCAAGCGTGCCCTGGGCTATGACGACGCGCTCGACGTGTTCGGCGTCCACGCGGTCGGCGGCATCGTCGGTGCGATCCTGACCGGTGTGTTCGTCAATCCGGAACTGGGCGGCGTCGGTGTCTACGCTGACTGGTTCTCTCTGGAAGTCGGCTACTCGACCGCTCAGATCCTGATCCAGATCAAGGCCGTGGCGATCGCGGTGGTGTGGAGCGCGGTGGTGAGCACGGTGGCCCTGCTGGCCATCAAGTACACCATCGGCCTGCGCGTCACCGAAGAGCAGGAATCCGAGGGCCTGGACCTCGCCGAGCACGGCGAGAAGGCTTACAGCTAAGCCACACGTTTCAGCAGTCTCCGGTGGGTCTGGGGCGGATGCGTCAAGCATCCGCCCCTTTTCTTTTGCCCGATTGCGGGGCAGGCGCCCCGAGAAGGTGCGGATGCTAGAATCGTCCGGCCAATTTTCGGGAGCTACACCATGAAAATGCTGATCGCCGTGATCAAGCCGTTCAAACTGGATGCGGTGCGCGAAGCGCTGGCCGATATCGGCGTCCAGGGCATGACCGTGACGGAAGTCCGGGGCTTCGGTCGCCAGAAGGGTCATACCGAGCTGTACCGCGGTGCCGAGTACACCGTGGATCTGCTGCCCAAGATCAAGATCGAGGTTGCACTGGCACCCGATCAGGTCGACAAGGCCACCGAGGCCATCCAGAAGGCCGCCAAGACCGGCCAGATCGGGGACGGCAAAATCTTCATCTACGACCTGGACCAGACCGTCCGCATCCGCACGGGTGAGTCCGGCGTCGACGCCGTCTGATTTCACCGCAAATCCAGCCCCCGTCATCCTCGCGATAACGGGGGTTTTTCTTATGGGCAGGCAGGGGGAGTGAAGCAAATGAAAAAGCTGATGGGCGTGCTGCTGGCACTGATGCCCGCACTGGTGGGGGCGCAGGACGCGCCGCCGGCCGTGGATACCGGCGACACCGCGTGGATCATGACCTCCACCGCGCTGGTGCTGTTCATGTCGCTGCCGGGGTTGGCGCTGTTCTATGGCGGCCTGGTGCGCGCGCGCAACGTGCTGTCGGTGCTGGTGCAGTGCTTTGCGATCGTCTGCGTCGTGTCCGTGTTGTGGCTGATCTGCGGCTACAGCCTTGCGTTCGCGCCGGGCAACGGGTTCATCGGCGGACTGTCGAAGGCGTTCTTCATGGGCGTGGAGGAGGGCTCGGTCAGCGGCACGATCCCCGAAACCGCGTTCGCGATGTTCCAACTGACCTTTGCCTGCATCACTCCGGCCCTGATCGTGGGCGGCTTTGCGGAGCGCATGAAGTTTTCCGCGATGCTGGTGTTCTCGGTCCTGTGGCTGTTCGCCGTGTACCTGCCGGTGTGCCACTGGGTGTGGGCGGGTGACGGTTGGCTGTTCAAGATGGGCCTGCTCGACTTTGCCGGCGGCACCGTCGTGCACATCACCGCCGGCGTGGCGGCCCTGGTCGCAGCGATCGTGCTCGGACGCCGCCAGGGCTTTCCGCAGACGCCGATGATGCCGCACAACCTGACGATGACCGTCACCGGCGCGGGCATGCTGTGGGTCGGCTGGTTCGGCTTCAACGGCGGATCTGCACTGGCCGCCGGCGGCAACGCGGCGATGGCGATTCTGGTCACGCATATCTCCGCTGCGGCCGGCGCTGCGATGTGGAGCGCGATCGAATGGTTCAAGTACGGCAAGCCCTCGGCACTGGGCCTGGTCACCGGCATGGTGGCGGGCCTGGGCACGATCACGCCGGCCTCCGGCTTCGTCGGCCCTGGCGGCGCGCTGGTCATCGGCCTCGTCGCCGGCTTCGTCTGCTTCAACGCCACGCACATCCTCAAGCGCGTGCTCAAGATCGACGACTCGCTGGACGTGTTCCCGGTCCACGGCGTCGGCGGCATCCTCGGCACGCTGGCGGCCGGCATCTTCGCAGCCTCCACGCTCGGCGCCTTCAGCGGCCAGGGTTATGCCGAAGGCATGACGATGGGCAAGCAGCTGGGCGTGCAGGCCATCGGTGTGGTGGCGACGCTGGTCTGGACCGCCGTCATCACCTGGGTGCTGCTCAAGCTGGTCGGTGCGTTCAGCGGCCTGCGCGTCAATGCCGAAGAGGAAACCATGGGTCTGGACACCACGCAGCACAACGAGCGTGGGTACGACCTGCAGTCGCTCTAATGTCAGAGCCAGCAACACCGGAAGGGCGGCTTCGGCCGCCCTTCTTCATTTCGGCAGGCGGTTATGAAAACCGTCGCAATGCGGCTTGCGCCGGCTGTGCTTGCAGCCGCAGAGCCACAGCGTGCCGGTGCGGGGTGTCACCGTGAACCGCACCGGCAGCCACCCGGTGCCGGCGTGGGAGCCGTCGCAGAATGGCTGCCGCTGCGAACGCCCGCAGGCGCACCAGGCATAGTCGCCCGGCGGCAGATCTTCCAGCAGATACGGCTGGCGGGACGCGACCACCGGCTCGGCGGGCTCACTCATCGAAAAGGCTCCTGCGGGGACCGGCGGAATCGTACTAGACTGGATTTCATGAGAATGCCCGGAGCCCCCTCGATGATCACCCGCACCCTGACCGCCCTGACCCTGGCGGCGGTCTGTCTGGCCGCCCCTGCCGCCGGCGAGATCTACAAGTACGTCGATCCGCAGGGCCGGGTGCATTACGCCGACCAGCCCAAGCCCGGCTGGAAGCGCATCGACGTCAAGCCGCCGGTCGCCACCGAGGCGGTCACCGAAGAAGAAGGCAACGGCGAAACCCGTGAACAGGCGGTGGCGCGCGCCGCCGACTGCGCGCGCAAGGAAGAACAGCTGCGCACCTACCGCAACGCCTCGCGCGTCATCGAGCGCGATGCCCTTGGCCGCGAGAAGGAATACAGCGGCGAAGACCGCCAGCGGCTGATCGAGAAGTTCGAGCAGGACGTCCGGGCCTGCAAACAGCCGCCGTCGGATTCCGTCCAGTAATTCCCCCGCCCGGTCCCACCCGGGCCGCTCGACGCCGATCAGGGCGCCGACCTGAGGGTTTTTCATGCGCCTGCGTTGTACAGAGGTTGAGGCCCTGCGCGCAGCGCATGACGGGGCCCCCGGTGCGGCGTAAGGTGACGGCGGAGCAGTGATCCGCCCTGGCGGAGTGGGCATGCACGAGACGGCAACAGCCAATACGCGGGATGCGACGCAGACGCAGCTGTCGGGCGACGACGTCGCGGCGTTGTACCAGCGCTTCCGGCCCGCGCTGGTGCGGTTCTTCGAGCGCCGCTCGTTCACGCCCGCGGATGCGGAGGACATGACCCAGGAAGTGTTCGTGAAGATCACGCGCCTGGACCCTTCCGCCAACATCTGGCAGCCGGAGGCCTTCCTGTTCCAGATCGCCGCCAACGTGCTGCGCGACAAGCTGCGCCGCGACACTGCGCGGCACCGCGACCAGCATGTCGAGTTTGACGGCGAAGTGGATAGCCCCGAGGCGCCCTCCGAAGAGAGCGTCTATGAAGGACGGGAATCCCTGCAGCGGCTGCTCGCCGCGCTGGGAGAACTGACGCCCAAGTGCCGGGCCATGTTCATCCTGCACAAGTACGAAGGACTCAGTTACTCCGAAATCGCGTTGCGATACGACGTCACCGTGAGCGCAGTCGAGAAGCACATGATCAACGCGATGAAGTACCTCAAGACCCACTGGCGCGGCCAATGACGACGCCCCGCGCCCTGTACGAAAGCCCGAAGGCCTCGGTCGAAGACCAGGCCGCCGACTGGTTTGCGCGCCTGCGCTCGGACGCCCGCACCCCGACGCTGCAAGCCGAGTTTGACCGATGGATTGCCGCCGACCCCGCACACGAGCGCGAGTACCGCGAGATGGAGCGCTTCTGGTGCGAGCTGACGCCGCACGGCCGCAGCGACGAGTTGCGGGCGCTGCGTCGCGAGGCCGTGACCGAATCCGCCTCCGTTGCGCGCCAGCATCGCCGCACGCATCGGCTGCGCCGCCTTCGCGCCCTCGCGGCCGGCCTCGGCATGGTCGGGCTGACGAGCCTGCTGGCGATCAGCCAGTTCCCGCTGCAGCAGGCGCGATACCAGACCGAAGCCGGCGACCGACACACGGTGTATCTGGCCGACGGCAGCGAAGTCACGCTCAACACCGACACGATCGTGCGCGTGGATTTCGGCTGGCGCACGCGCAGCGTCGTGCTGGAGCGCGGGCAGGCGCACTTCAAGGTCGCGCACGCCGTGCTGCGGCCGTTTGAAGTCGACGCTGGCAGCGGCGTCGTGCGCGCACTCGGCACCGCTTTCGATGTCTACCGCGACGGCGACGACGTGCAGGTCACGCTGGTGGAAGGCAAGGTGGAAGTCGCCGCGCTGATCGAGTCGCCACCGGCTAGCGATGCGAGAGATAGAAAGACAGCCTCTGCCCGCAAGACCGCCGTCCTCGAACCCGGTGAGCAGGTCTCGATCACGCCCATCGGCGTCTCCAACGTGCGGCCTGCCAGCGTACCGAAGGCCACCGCCTGGCTTAGTGGCCGCCTGGTCTTCGACAATGAACGCCTGCAGGATGCCGCGCTGGAAGTGAACCGCTACTCGCCCGTGAAACTCGTCGTGCTCGACCGTGACTTGGCGGACATGCGCATCAGCGGCGTCTTCCGCGCCGGCCGCGCCGAAACCTTTGTCGACGCACTCCGCGCGTCGTACCCGATCGACGTCGTCACCGCCGCCGACAGCACGCTGCTCCTGAAACCCGTCAGCGAACACATCGCAGCCACCCACTGATCGCCTGACTCCCGCTCCCCTCCACGAGGGGAGCGGGCTGAGGTGAGGGGCTGCTCAATCGAGTCACCGCTCGCATCACGAACACCGCAGCGCTACGCTCAGTCTCAACACGGTCCGCGAAGACCGCCCCCGTTGATCGAAGTTCCGCCTCGAACCTGAGGTCGCCAGCATTCGGTGCGTTGTAAGGAACAGGTGCACCCACGTCGGGCACCGTCCTGGAGGGGACAATGAACAGCATCAACAGGGACTTCCTGCGTCTTTCTTTTGGTCGTGCATGGGCCATCACGGCACTCGTGCTGGCCTTGCCGATGGGCACGGTGCTGGCGCAGGAGTCGAAAGACTTCAACGTCGCCGCGCAGGATGCGGCCAGCGGCCTCAGAGCGCTGGCACTGCAGGCCGACTTCGAAATCCTGATGCCGCAGGAACTGGTGGACGGCAAGACCATCAACGCCGTGGACGGCCGCTACGCGCCGGAAGAGGCGCTGCACCGCATGCTGCAGGGCACGGGCCTGAAGTACCGCGCCACCGGCCCCAGCACCTACGTGGTGGAAGAAGGCGAGCTGACTGCACTCCCTTTTGTGAACGGGGCAGCCGGCTCGACGACGATTGCGCAAGAAGGCGCAACGCAGGCCAGCCCCGCAGCAGCGGACGTTGATCCGGCACTGACCGACCCCGGTGTGAACACGACGGGAGAGCCGACCACCGCCTCGGTCGAAACCGCCCGTCGCGGTGGACTGGAAGAGATCATCGTCACCGCCCAGAAGCGTGAGGAACGCATCCAGGACATCCCGATCGCCATCAGTGCTTTCAGTCCGGAAGACCTGAGCGCGATGAAGATCGAAGGCGGTTTCGATCTTCTGAAGGCGATTCCCAACGTCACCTTCTCCAAGTCCAACTTCACCGGCTACAACTTCTCGATCCGCGGCGTCGGCACCAAGGCCATCTCGGCCTCGACCGATCCGGGTGTCGCGGTCGCGTTCAACAATACGACGCTGATCGTGAATCGCTTGTTCGAGCAGGAATACTTCGACGTCGAGCGCGTGGAAGTATTGCGTGGACCCCAGGGCACACTCTACGGCCGCAATGCGACCTCCGGCGTCATCAACATCCTGTCAGCCAAGCCGAAGCTGAACGCCTTTGAAGGCGATCTCAAGCTGGAAACCGGAAACTACAGCGCCAAGCGCGCCGTCGGCATGGTCAACGTGCCGATCATCGACGACATGCTCGCCGTGCGCGTGGCCGGTGCCATGACGCAGCGTAGCGGCTACGACTATAACGAGGTCACGCAGAACGACATCAACGGCCGCGATCTGTGGAGTGGCCGCGTCACGCTCGGCTTCGAGCCGCACGAGCGCATCCGGATGAACCTCATGTGGGAGCACTTCGACGAGAACGACAACCGCGCGCGGACCAGCAAGCAGTTGTGTCATCGCGATCAGGGGCCCGAGTTCATCGGCAACACGCCGACCAATCCGGACAGCGGAATTCTGATGAGGGACCTCCTGATACCCGCGACCTTCTCGCAGTCCTGCAAGCCAGGAAGTCTATACGACGATGCGGCCTATCAGGCGCCCAATGGACTGGCCCTGCCGTTCATCTACGCCCCGCTGACCATTGGCTCGTACTGTGGTCCCGGCTGTACGGTCTTGGGTTCGATTGGCACGATCAACGGCAGTGCAACTTCCTGGTTGCAGCTCAAGGATCCGTATGCCGGCATCAGCCAGTCGAGAGATCTGCGCACCATCGCGTCGATTCTCGATCCGGTATATCGCGCCAAGGCGGATGTGTTTGACTTCAGCGTCGATGTCGCAGTCACGGACACGCTTACGCTGATCTCGCAGACCGTCTACAACGACGACGAGGTCTACTCTTTCCAGGACTTCAACCGATTCAATACGTTTCCGACATTCACCGACACTTCGATGTTGGATACCACCGGCACACTTGGAAATATCTATCGCAACATGAGTCCAGGCGGAATTTTCTGCGATCCGCAGCTGGGCTGTTCTGACCGCTTTGCGATATTCGATATTTCACAGTCTGAGAGCACGCAGTTCAGCCAGGAACTGCGCTTGCAGTCTGCTTTTGATGGCCCGGTCAATTTCAGCGTCGGTGCCAACTACACCAAGTTCAAGACCGTCAACGACTACTACGTGTTCAGCAACACGTTCACCGCGCTGGCGATGGTCTTCCCGTTCTCCGGTGGCGCAATGCCAGGTGGTATTGATTTGACGCAATGCCCGCAATCCGGCGCCTACGTCGTTACCGAGGGTGGCAACGGTCCGGTACCCGCTGGCGAGCCCTCAGCCGTCTGCCCTTACATCGATTTACAGGCTATCGACACCAGCCGTAACTTCGAGGGTGACGGTCACAACTACTTCCGCTCAAAAAATCCGTATGAACTGTCATCCGCAGCGGCATTCGGCGAGCTGTACTGGAATTTCACGGATGCAGTGAAGATGACTGCCGGCCTGCGCTACACGCAGGATAAGAAGGATTTCACGCTGGTGCCTAGCCAGTTGCTGCTGGCCGGTGGCTGGCTGGCCGGTGGTGTGGTCAGTAAGGGTTATCCCTCGGACGGTGTCATCAGCCAGAAATGGGGAGAATGGACCGGCCGTCTGGGCTTCGACTGGAAGGCCGACCTTGGATTCACCGACCAGAGCCTGCTGTACGCCTTCTACTCGCGCGGCTACAAGGGTGGCGGCGCCAACCCGCCCTCGCTGGACTTCGCGACGCCGGCGGAGACGCTGGCCTTCTACCAGGAGTATGGCCCTCCGATTTCGCAAACCTATTACAACACCGTCAGTGGGCCGAACGCCCAACCGCTACTGCGATTGGCCAATGTGGACTACGAGCCGACGTTCAAGCCCGAGTTCGTCAATGCTTATGAAATCGGCATGAAGAACACGCTGTTTGACGGTTCGATGATTCTCAACCTGACCGGCTTCTACTACGACTACAAGGATTATCAGGTTTCGCAGATCCGTGACCGCTCGGCGGTTAACGAAAACTTCGATGCCACGATCTGGGGGTTGGAAGTCGAGTCCATCATCGCCCCCACACCGGACCTGAAGCTGATTGCGAACATGGGGTATCTGCGCACGGCCATCGGAGACGGCGAAGCGTCCATCGACCTGATGAACCGCACGCAGGGCAATCCCAACTACGTCGTAATGAAGCCCTGGGTGCAGTATCCGTCCAACTGCGTCGTGCCTGTGCATGTCATCGAGGCGTACTTGCAAGGGAAGGGATCGAATCTTTTCGATCCGAATTTGGAGTTCGATCCGATTCCGGCCGGTATGCACCACTGCGGTGCCGTCTACGGCGGCGGCAACATCTTTGCGCTGAACGGCCTCAACAATGGCGATCCGGCGACGTGCAGGGATACACCCGATCCTGTGACTTTCCGCCGGTGCAATCGGTACGATCCGATGGCGGTGGATGCCAACGGCGACCTGCTCTATCCGGAGATCAACGGTGGTGCCGGCATCAAGGCCGATCTGGGCGGCAACGAGCTGCCGAATGCGCCGCGCTGGACCATGAACGTCGGTGCGGAGTACGGACGTGATGTCCTGGGTGGTGACTGGCGCGTGACCTTCCGCGGCGATGCCTACTGGCAGGCCGACTCGTTCGCACGTGTCTACAACGCGATCAACGACGAACTGCGCAGCTGGTACAACTTCAACTTCTCCATCCGCATCAACAACGACTTGCTGGGGCTTGAAGGCGAGTTCTACGTCAAGAACGCGCTGGACAAGAGCCCGATCACCGATGCCTTCCTTAATTCGGATGACAGCGGTCTGACGACCAACGTCTTCACGCTGGACCCGCGTCTCGTGGGTCTCAGCATCCGGAAGCGGTTCTAAGGGGAGGGGATCGAACATGAAAACCAAAGCAAGCAATGCGGTGCGCATGGCCTTCCGTCCGGCGCCCATCCATGCAGTCCTGATGCTGAGCCTGCTGTCTCCGGTCGCGGTGCCGGTGTGGGCAGCAGACGAATGCGGACCAGGGCCGGTCGTCGCCTGCAACGCGGCGACTTATGCCAATGGCATCACCTACGACGCCACCAGCACGCTGGTGGTTACCAAGACCAACACCGGTGTCACCACCTTGACCAACAACGGCGTGAACCTCACGACGACCGGTAGCGCCGGCATCATGTGGGATTCCACCCTGGGTGGTGTCACCGGCGGCACAGGCACGGCCGGACCGGTCATCGACGCCTTGACCGAGAACGGCAGCATCATCCTCGACACAAATGCCATTACCGGCACGGCAGCGGGCGTGACGCATGGCATCCGCGCGCGTTCGACGGGTAACGGTGCAATCACGATCACGCGCACGACCGGTGCCGTGAGCGGCAGCAACGCTACAACCGGCATCGCGGGTATCGAGGCGGTGACCAACGGTGGTGCGATCAACATCACCGCGGGCGGCGCCACCAACGGCACACAGCGGGGCATCTACGCGCAGACCAACGGTATCGGTGTGATCAACATCGCCGCGGCGGCGGTGAGTGCTAGCGCGACCACCGGTATCGCAGCCATCGAGACCGTCGCAGGAACCGGCATCACGACCATCAATCTCACCGGTGGCACGGTCAATGGCGGTGCTGGTGCTGCTGTACGAGCCACTTCATTGTCGACGCAGACCGTCAGAGCGGTCGATGTGCAAGGGAGTGGAGGGTCAATCAACGGCTATCTGGATTTCAGCGGCGTTACAGCTGGGGCTGCTCGTGTGAACCTCAATGGAGGTCACTGGACTGCATCTGGCACCAGCGTGTTCACCGACTTCAACGATACGGTGACCCTGACTACTAGTGGCGGCCTAGTAACTTGGAACTCCAATGCCCGACTCAACTTCGGCACTGGAAACGATTCGTTCACGTTGGGTGGCACGGCGCTTACGACTTGGAGCGCAGGTGTTGCATTCGATTTCGGTACCGGACAGGACACGCTGACGATCAGCAATAGCCGTGTTCGCGTGCTGGGGGCTGTCGTGGACCTGGGTGGCAACGCAGGTGATGCATTCAGCCTGACGGGCACCATGATTGTCGACGAAGACGGTTTGACGATTCGTGGCGCGGAGACCGTCACGTTGTCCGGTCTTATCGTTATGGGTACCGGCCGCGAGACGGATGTTCCAACATCGCCCATCACGTATTCCACATCGGATGGCTTTGCCGACGACGTGCTGCGCATCGAGAATGGCACCTTCACCGGTTCCGGCAGCGGGCGCGTCGTGATGGACGTGAACATGGACGCCGGCAGTGTGCAAGCCAACTGTGCGACGCTGACGGCAGCTGATTGTCTCGACCTGCGGGGCGCATCGACTGCCGGCCAGACGCTGTTGACGATCAACTCGATCAGCGCCGGTGCAGAGGCGGGTAGTTACAGCTCGAGCGGCATTACGCTGGTCGATGTGGCCGGTGCGGGTACGAGCGCTCAAGGGCACTTTGCGCTCGACCCGAACAGCGAGGGCTACGTCGTCGACCGCACCTTCGGCCCCGTCATCGAGCGTCGCGGTCTGATCGGTTACGGCATCCGCTACGACACCGCCAACCAGCGTCATGTTCTGGCCGGTCTGCCACGCGCAGACGTGCTGGACTACTCGGTGCTCGGCGGTGCCACGCACGCGATCTGGCACATGACGACGGAAGCGGTGACGGATCGCCAGGCGGATCTTCGCGCCGTCGGCGAGGGCTCCATCTGGGTACGTGCGACCAACGATCATGCCCAGCGCGATCAGGCCACGGACTTTGTGTCCTTCGGCGAGACGTTCAGCCAGGACGTCAGCTATTCGCTGGATGCGGCGTCGCTGATGGCCGGTATGGATCTGACCTCTGGAAAGTCGGGCGGCAGCAACCATGCGATCGGCGTGCAGGCCGGTTACGTGACGGCCACCGCGAAGCTCGGGTCTGACACCTCGAACGCGGACTTCACGGGTGCCACGGTCGGCCTGTACGGCAGCCTGTGGAACGATCGCTGGTATCTGGACGGTGCGCTCAACCTCAACCTGCTGGCGGTTGATCACAACTCCTTCGGGCTGGGATCGAAGACCAACACCCGCACGGAGTCGCTGGGCGCCAAGGCCGAAGGCGGCTATCGACTGCGCTTCGGCGAGGCCTACTTCGCCGAGCCGATGGCCACCGTGGCCTGGGTGACGAGCCGCTTCGAGGAGATGTCCCTGGCCGGCGGCGAGATCAAGCCGGATGACGCGTCCAGCCTGCGCGGAGCCTTGGGTGTGCGCGTCGGCGCCGACATCAAGGGCGACACCCTGCAGGGTCGCTACTTCGTCACCGGACGCATCTGGAACGAAACCGACGGCCAGAGCGATGTCACGGTCAGCAATCCCGGCGAGCCTTTCACGCTGAGCGACGAGCTGTCTGGCACCTTCCGCGAGTTGGAAATCGGTCTGAGCCTTGGCAACAAGTCCGACACGGTCTCTGGCTTCATCTCGGCGGGCCTGAAAGACAAGCGCGACTACGACGCCACCAACCTCTCCGCTGGCTTCCGGCTGAACTGGTGAGGCGGCGCCTGATCGCACCAATCCCTTTCATCCTCCGGACCCGAGTCGCTGCTTCTCGCGCCGGCGGCTAGCGATCCCCAAGCTTCTCCGGCTCTGCGGCGATGACAGTCCCTCTGTCATCGCCGCTTTTTTTGGGTTCAGGCGTCGTCAGCGTTTCGGTATCCTCCCGGTCTCTCATTTTTTGGAGGCGCCCGCCGTGACTGCCACTTTGCTCCCCGAACTCCCGCAAGCCGCCCAACCCTTCGACACCGTCAGCACGGCGGGTCGCCCGAGCGCGGAGCAGTTCGCGCTGGCCAAGGAACGGGGCGTGCAGCGGGTCATCAATCTGTGCCCGCATGGCGAGCCCTGCGCCTATGACGAGCCGGCGCTGATGGCGCAGCTGGGGTTGGACTACGTGAACATTCCGGTGGCGGGCCCCGGTGATCTGAGCGTCGACAAGGCGCGCGAGTTGGATGCGGCGTTGGCGAGCGCAAAGGGGCCGGTGCTGGTGCATTGCGCGAGCAGCAACCGTGTCGGCGCGCTGTTCGCGCTGCGGGCGTTTCATCTGGAAGGAAAGTCCGCCGAGGAGGCGCTGGCCGTCGGCCGC
>JBEIOK010000171.1:0-5504 GCA_040377605.1 Nevskiaceae bacterium
CCATGATGAAATCCAGTAGGTATTTTTCGTCGACCTGATCATTGAGGATGCCGCGTGCGCGGCCTTCACCCAGCACTTTCAGGAAGGCCCCGAACAGCACCGGATTCTGGTAGTTGTCCATGCGACGCCAGGTGTTGACGTATACCGAGCTCATGATCAGCTGTGCGACCTGCGGATGCTTCTCGAAGAAATCGAGCACCACCCAAAACACCTTGCGCAGCTTTTCCTTGTAGTCCTCGATCCCCTGCAGATGATCGATCATGCGAGTGGCGAGCTTGCCGAGCCAGGTATCGAGTGACGAGAACAGCAGGGCTTCCTTGCTGCCGTAGTACTTGTAGATCGTCTGCAGCGAGACATTGGCGCCGCGCGCCACCTCGATCAGACCGACGCGATGGAATTCGCGCTCCGCGAAGATGTCGAGCACAGCCTGCTCGATTCGGGCCTTGGTATCCGGGTCCAGCTGGGTGCGATCGGCGATCACGGCTTCGGTTCTGCGCATGGATTCCCCTGGGTCGCCGGTTTGCGCCGGCGCAGTAATGACTGTTACTTGAAAAGCTTACCGCGGTGTCCGAATCCGATTCCTGTCGTTTCGTTGACCGCAGGCGGTAATGCTGTTTAAGCTGCCGCCGCTTTCAACTCTAGAGGACAGGCCAGTGGCTTGTCATATCAGTCACCGCCTCAAGCTGCGCTGATGGTAATTGTACTTACCATTACCCGCAACCCCTTTCGCTACCCGAGAGACACATGACCGAAGCATTCATCTACGACGCTGTGCGGACGCCGCGCGGCAAAGGCAAGAAGGACGGCAGCCTCCATCAGGTCACGCCGATCCACCTGGTCGCCAACCTGCTGTGGGCCCTGCAGGCGCGCAACAAAAATCTGGACACGTCGCTAGTCGACGATCTCGTGCTCGGCTGCGTCACGCCGGTCGGCGAGCAGGGTGCGGACATCGCGCGCGTCGCCGCGCTGTATGCCAACTGGGCCGAGAGCGTCGCGGGCGTCACGCAGTCGCGCTTCTGCGCCTCGGGCCTGGAATCGGTGAACCTCGCCGCGCAGAAGGTCATGTCCGGCATGGAAGACCTGGTCGTGGCCGGCGGCGTCGAGAGCATGTCGCGCTGGGCCATGGGTTCGGATGGCGGGGCCTGGGCGATGGACCCGCGCGTCAACCAGCAAACCGGCTTTGCCCCGCAGGGCATCGGTGCCGACACGATCGCAACCCTGGAAGGCTTCTCGCGCCAGGATGTCGATGCGTTCGCGCTGGCTTCGCAACAGAAGGCGACCAAGGCACGCGCCGAGGGCCGCTTCGCCAAATCGCTGATTCCGGTGAAAGACCTCAACGGCATGGTCGTGCTGGACCATGATGAATACATCCGCAGTGACGCCACGATGGAAGGCCTCGGCCAGCTCAAGCCCTCGTTCGAGCAGATGGGACAGATGGGCTTCGACGCCACCGCCCTGCGCAAGTACACGACACTGGAAAAGATCAATCACGTGCATCACGCCGGCAACTCATCGGGCATCGTCGACGGCGCCGCGCTGATGCTGATCGGCAGCAAGAAGATCGGCAAGAAGCTGGGCCTGACGCCGCGCGCACGCATCGTGCAGACCGCCGTCATCGGCTCGGAGCCGACGATCATGCTGACCGGCATCGGCCCGGCGTCGAAGAAGGCGCTGAAGCGCGCTGGCATGAATGCTTCGAACATCGATCTGTTCGAGATCAACGAGGCCTTCGCCGCCGTGGTGATGCGCGCACAGCGCGATCTGGACATCGATCCGGCCAAGGTCAACGTCAATGGCGGCTCCATTGCGATGGGCCATCCGCTGGGCGCCACCGGCTGCGCGATTCTCGGCACGCTGCTCGACGAACTGGAGCGCCAGAACAAGCAGACGGGCCTGGCCTCGCTGTGCGTCGGTGCCGGCATGGGCATCGCCACGATCATCGAGCGCGTTTAAGAACAGCTGTGATTCGCGATTAGTGATTGGTGATTCGAAACGAATCCGCCACTCCGAATCACGAATCACCAATCACCAATTACGAGGTTCAACATGAGCGCTGTGCAATTCAACAAGGATGCCGATGGCATCGTCACGCTGACGCTGGACATGCCGGGCCGTTCGATGAACGTGCTCAATGAAGAGCTCACCGGCCCGTTCGCCGACGCGATCACCCAGATCGAAGGCGACGCCTCGATCAAGGGCGTCATCATCACCTCCGGCAAGAAGGAGTTCCTCGCCGGCGCCGACATCGAGAAGGTCTTCAAGATGACGCGCCCGGAAGAAGCCTTCGAGCTCTCCGAGGCCTTCAAGGCCTTCCTGCGTCGTCTCGAGAAGTGCGGCCGGCCGGTCGTCGCCGCGCTCAACGGCACCGCCCTGGGCGGCGGCTTGGAGCTGGCGCTAGGCTGCCACTATCGCGTCGCCATCAACGATCCCAAGGCCAAGTTCGGTCTGCCGGAAGTGAAGCTCGGCCTGCTGCCGGGCGGCGGCGGCACGCAGCGTCTGCCACGCCTGATCGGTATCCAGGCGTCGCTGCCGCTGATGCTGGAAGGCAAGGAGCTGAAGGCCGAGCAGGCCAAGAATCAGGGCATCCTGCACGAACTGGCGACCGACAAGGACGACATGCTCGCGAAGGCGCGGGCGTGGATCGCCGCGAACCCGAAGCCGGTACAACCCTGGGACGACAAGAAGTTCAAGTGGCCAGGCGGCGACTCGAAGAATCCGGCGAACGTGCAGATGTGGGCGATCGCGCCGTCGATGGCGTCCGCCAAGTCCTACGGCAACTACCCCGCCGTGACCAACATCATGTCCTGCGTGTTCGAGGGCGGCATCACCGACTTCGACACCGGCTGCAAGGTCGAGTCGCGCTACTTCGCCAACTGCGTGACCTCGCAGGTGTCGAAGAACATGATCGGCACGCTGTGGTTCCAGCTCAACGGGATCAACAAGGGCAGCTCGCGACCCGAGGGCATCGAGAAGTCCACGGTCAAGAAGCTCGGCATCCTCGGCGCCGGCATGATGGGCGCGGGCATCGCCTACGTCTCGGCCAAGGTCGGCATCGAGTGCGTCCTGCTCGATACGACGCAGGAGGCCGCCGACCGCGGCAAGGCCTACTCGGCCAACCTGCTCGACAAGGACATGAAGAAGGGCCGCCAGACGCAGGCGGGCAAGGATGAGTTCCTCGCGCGCATCAAGGCCACGACGAGCTACGACGACCTGAGGGGCTGCGATCTGATCATCGAAGCCGTGTTCGAGGATCGCGCGATCAAGGCCGACGTCACCAAGAAGGCCGAGGCGCAGCTCGCCAAGACGGCGGTGTTCGCCTCGAACACCTCGACGTTGCCGATCACGGGGCTCGCGGAAGCCAGCGAGCGTCCGAAGAACTTCATCGGCCTGCACTTCTTCTCGCCGGTGGACAAGATGCCGCTGGTGGAAATCATCGTCGGCAAGAAAACCAGCAAGGAAACGCTGGCACGGGGCTTCGACTACGTGCAACAGATCAAGAAGACGCCGATCGTGGTCAACGATTCTCGCGGCTTCTACACCTCGCGCTGCTTCGCAACCTATCCGATGGAAGGCCTGACCCTGCTCGCCGAGGGCCAGCACCCGCGCGCGATCGAGATGGCGGGCCTGCAGGCCGGCATGCCGGTCGGCCCGCTCGCGGTGCAGGACGAAGTGTCGCTGTCGCTGTCGATGCACATCATCGAGCAGACGCGCAAGGATCTCGCCGCCGAAGGCAAGAGCGTGCCGGAGCATCCGGGCGTCGCCGTCATCGAGAAGATGTGCAAGCAGCTCGACCGCCCGGGCAAAAAGGCCGGCAAGGGCTTCTACGATTATCCGGCCGGCGCGCCGAAGCACCTGTGGTCCGGGCTGGCGCAGGCCTTCCCGCTTCAGGCACAGCTCCCGCAGCAGGAGATGATCGACCGCCTGATGTACGCGCAGGCCAACGAAGCCGCCAAATGCCACGAGGAGGGCGTTGTCGAGACCGTCGCCGACACCAACATCGGCTCGATCTTCGGCTGGGGCTTCGCGCCCTTCCAGGGCGGCGCTTTGCAGTTCATCAATGCCGTCGGACTGGAGCAGTTCGTCAAGCGCTCGAAGGAACTGGAGAAGAAATACGGCGCGCGCTTCAAGCCCGCGAAGCTCCTGGTGAAGATGGCCAAGGAAGGCAAGCGCTTCGAGTAACTGCAACAAGCCTGTCCCTCTCCCCCGCTGTGGGGAGAGAGCGGCTTCACCCCCAACCGTTCAATTCAGGAAGCTTCAATGCTTAATGCCGCACTTGCACAAGGCAGCTATGTCACTGACGAGCTGCGCATGTTCCAGGAAACCGCACGTCGCTTCATGCAGGCCGAAGTGGCCCCGCATGTCGCTCGCTGGGACGAACAGGGCTGCGTCGACCGCGACCTCTGGAACAAGGCCGGCGCACTGGGGCTGCTATGCCCCAGCATTCCGTCCGAGTACGGCGGTGGCGACGGCAACGTGGCCTTCGAGAAGGTCCTGATTGAGGAGCAGGCCAAGGTCGGCTGCAGCGCCTGGGGCCTGTCGCTGCACAATGGCATCGTCGCCCACTACGTCCTGCAGTACGGCACCGAGGCACAGAAGCAGGCCTGGCTGCCCAAGCTCGCCTCCGGTGAGTGGGTCGGCGCGATCGCCATGACCGAACCGGGTACCGGCTCGGATCTGCAGAGCGTGCGCACGACGGCGATCCCCGATGACGAGGGCTATCTGATCAACGGCCAGAAGGTGTTCATCACCAACGGCCAGCAGGCGGACCTGATCATCGTGGTCGCCAAGACCAACCCGAACGAGAAAGCCAAGGGCGTCTCGCTGCTGGTGGTGGAAACGCCGAACGTCCAGGGGTTCCGTCGCGGTCGCAATCTTGAAAAGGTCGGCATGCACGGCCAGGACACCTCCGAACTGTTCTTCGAGAACGTGCGCGTACCCAAGACCGCGCTGCTCGGCAAGTCCGAAGGCATGGGCTTCATGCAGCTGATGGAACAGCTGCCGCAGGAGCGTCTGATCGTGGCCTGGGCCGCGGTCTCGGCGATCGAACTGGCGCTCGACATCACCACGACCTACGTCAAGGACCGCAAGGCATTCGGCAAGCGCGTGATCGACTTCCAGAACACGCGCTTCAAGCTGGCCGAGGCCCGCACGGAAGCCATGCTGGGACGCATTCTGGTCGAGAAGTGCACCGAGCTGCTGCTGAAGAAGAAGCTCGATGCCGTCACGGCGGCCATGGCCAAGTACTGGACCACCGACAAGCAGTTCGAGATTGCGGACCTGTGCCTGCAGCTGCACGGCGGCTACGGCTACATGGATGAGTATCCGATCTCGCGGCTGTGGCGTGACTCGCGCGTGCAGCGGATCTACGGCGGCACCAACGAGATCATGAAGGAGCTGATCGGGCGCTTCCTGTAGTCATCAACTCCCTCTCCCCATGACGATGGGGAGAGGGTTGGGGTGAGGGGCCAGCGCTCGCCGCGCTGCTCGTCGCGGCAACCCCTCAC
>JBEIOK010000129.1:0-7855 GCA_040377605.1 Nevskiaceae bacterium
AATCGCCGGAACCCGATCACCGGCGCGGCATCATGCCCGGGGGCATGCGTCCGGCCAGGCCGCGCATGAACTTGGCCATGCCACCGCTGGCCATCTTCTTCATCATGTCGCGCGTCATCTCGAACTGACGCAGCAGCTGATTGACCTGCTGCACCTCGATGCCGGCACCGGCAGCGATACGGCGCTTGCGCGAGGCCTTGATCAGGTCTGGGAAGCGGCGCTCTTGCCGTGTCATCGAATTGATGATCGCGACCGTGCGGCGTACCTGCTTCTCGGCGTCGACGTTCTTGAGCTGCGCCTGCATCTGCGCGCCACCCGGAAGCTTGTCCAGGATCGAGGACATGCTGCCCATGTTCTGCATCTGCATCATCTGCTCGCGGAAATCCTCAAGATCAAAATTCTTGGTCTTCTTGAGCTTGTCGGCCAGCTTCTGGGCCTTGTCGTGGTCGACCTTGCGCGCGGTCTCTTCGATCAGGCCCAGCATGTCGCCCTGGCCCAGGATGCGCGTCGCAATACGATCCGGATGGAACAGTTCGAGCTTGTCGGACTTCTCGCCAACACCGATGAACTTGATCGGCTTGCCGGTGACCTGGCGGACCGACAGTGCGGCGCCACCACGGGCGTCGCCATCGATCTTGGTCAGAATCACGCCCGTCAGCGGCAGCACGTCGGCGAAGGCGCGGGCGGTCTTGGCCGCGTCCTGGCCGGTCATGCTGTCGACCACAAACAGGGTTTCCACCGGCGTCAGCGCGGCATGCAGTGCGGCGATCTCCTGCATCATCGCCTCATCAACCGTGGTGCGTCCGGCGGTATCGACGATCAGGACATCCGCGTACTGCTTCCTGGCGTGGGCCAGCGCGGACTGCGCAATCTCGACCGGGTTCTGGCCGACTTCGGAGGGGAACCACTCGACGCCGACATTGCCGGCGACGATCTTCAACTGCTCGATGGCCGCCGGGCGATAGACGTCGGCGGAAACGACGATGACGCTCTTCTTCTCCCGCTCCTTGAGCCACAGCGCGAGCTTGCCGGTGCTGGTGGTCTTGCCCGAGCCCTGCAAGCCGGCCATCAGGATCACCACCGGCGGCTGCGCCCGCAGATCCAGCGTTGCCGTGGTACCGCCCAGGGTTTCGGTCAGCACCTGCTGCACGATGCGCAGGAACTCCTGACCGGGCGTCAGCGATGTGGTGATCTCGGCACCGAGCGCGCGCGACTTGACCTGATCCACAAACTCCTTGACCACCGGCAGCGCGACATCGGCTTCCAGCAGCGCCATGCGCAATTCGCGACTCGCCGAGGCGATCTGTTCTTCGGTCAGGCGGCCCTGGCCACGGACCGCATCGAGAACGCGGGACAGGCGCGAGGTCAGATTTTCAAACATGTGAGGAATCTCAGCCGCGGAACGGGATCGACGATGGGGGCGCCATTGTAAACGCGCCCGGACGCCGATCAGGACAGACTGATCGTATCGCCGCGCTGCAGGTGCACGTAGTCCCAGCCGCGCAGCGCCTCGCGACACTGCTTCTCGATGCGCTGCTCGCAGCCGGGCTTGTGATGCGTCAGGTACAGCTTCGGGCGATGCTGCAGCTTCTGCAGCTCGGCGCCCAGCAGCTGCGGAGTGAAGTGCTTGGAGGCATGGCCAAGGGCCGCCTGCTCGTCCGGAAATGCAATCTCGATCATCAACTTGTCGAGCTGCGGCAGTCGATTGAGCGCTGACCACAAGCTGTCGTCAGCATAGGTATCGCCAGAGAAGGCAAACGTGCCTCGCGGCCCCTCCAGGGCATAGCCCACGGCCGGGACGGTATGCAGGACCTTGAAGGGCGTGATGCGCAGGTCGTCGCCCAACGGGCAGGACTCGCCGATCCCCAGCTCCCGCCAGCGCAGCAGCGGCTGGCTTTCATTCGGCAGCGTCGAGAAATCCGGCCAGATCGTCCAGTTGAAGATGTGGTCGCGAATGGCGCGCAGCGTGTCGACCGGTGCATGCACCTCAATGGGGCGGTCAATCAGATCGAAAAGGTTGTCCGCCATGAAGGCCAGCCCGCAGACATGATCGAGATGGCAGTGCGTCAGGAACACATTCTGGATCCGACGCTGCTGTGCAATCGACAGGTCCCCGACCCCGGTGCCGGCATCGATGAGGATTTCCTCGTTCACGAGCAGGCTGGTGGTCCGCAACCCCGGACCGACGCCGCCGCTACAGCCGAGGACCTTGATCCGCATGCACGATTTCTGATGTCTGAAAACAAAATGATCGTAGCATAGGCTCCAAGCGCGACTGCGCATGGCCCATCACGATCGGCGGCGACGGCCGTGTATCCTCTTGCGCTTATGGCACTCGTTCTCATTGCCCTGGCCTGCTATCTCGGCGCTGCGCTGCTGGCGTGGCAACGTCGCGCCCCACTGATCGCCGAACGCGGCCTCGCGGCGATGGCCCTGATCCTCCACGGCATTGCGCTCAGCGGACACATTTTCCGGGACGGGGCGATCACGCTGGGCGTCAACGAGGCGCTGTCGTTGTTCGCCTGGCAGTCCGCCGTGTTGCTGTGGGGCCTGTGCTGGCGCGAGCCGCTGCGCGCCCTGGGGGTTGCAGTCTTTCCGCTGGCAGGCCTCGCGGCCGTGTCCGCGATCCTGTGGCCAACCCCCATCAACCATGGCGCGCCCGTCGCCGACTGGAAGGTCCGCACCCATGTGGTGCTGTCGCTGTTCTCGGCAGGTCTGCTGACACTGGCAGCCGTCCACGCCTCCCTGCTGGCCGCACAGGAGCGCCTGTTGCACGGCCACCGGCTGACGCAGTTCACCCGGGCCTTGCCGCCATTGCAGACGATGGAGCGGCTGCTGTTCCAGTTGATCGGCATCGGCTTTCTGCTGCTGTCACTGACCTTGCTGTCGGGCCTGTGGTTCGTGCGCGACTGGATGGCGCAGCATCTGGCCCACAAGACGGTGCTGTCGGTCTCCGCCTGGCTCATCTTCGGCGTGCTGCTGTGGGGTCGCCTGCGGCACGGCTGGCGCGGGCGTACCGCGATCCGGTGGACGCTGGCCGGCTATCTGACCCTGATCCTTGCCTACTTCGGCAGCAAGCTGATTCTGGAACAAATCCTAGGTCGGCACTGGAGTTAGCCAGTATTCCTGAGGTCGGGCTGGTTGACAGGCCGGGCTGGTGTCCGATAACTACTCGCTGAATCACGGCCCCCCTGTCGACCGCGCTCTTGGACGAAATCCCGCTTTCCGCCCTGTTCGGGCTGCTGGTACTGCTGCTGGCCCTGTCGGCCTTCTTTTCGGGTTCCGAGACGGGCCTGATGACGATGAACCGGTATCGGCTCAAGACCCGGGCGCAGAAGGGCGAGCGCGGCGCGAGGCTCGCCAGCCAGATGCTCGCCCGACCCGACCGGCTGATCGGCACGATTCTGCTCGGCAACAACTTCATCAACACGCTGGCCGCCTCCGTGGCGACCCTGATCGGTTTGCGCCTGTTCCCGGGAGAAACCGGCATTGCGGTGGCCACCGGTGCGCTCACCCTGCTGCTGCTGATCTTCGGCGAGGTGACCCCCAAGACCCTGGCCGCCCTGCACCCCGAGCGCATCGGCATTCCCGCCGCCTATGTCCTGTGGCCCCTGATGCGACTGCTCGCGCCGTTGGTATGGGCGGTCGGCCTGATCAGCAACGGCCTGCTGCGCCTGATTGGCGTAACCCAGGAAGATGCCGCGCAGCACAGTCTCAGCTCCGAGGAGTTGCGCACGGTGGTGGCCGAAGCTGGCGCCATGATTCCGCAGCGACACCAGAAGATGCTGCTGTCGATTCTTGACCTGGAAAAGGTCACTGTCGAGGACATCATGGTGCCGCGCAACGAGATCGTCGGCATCGATATCTCGGATCCCTGGAATCAGGTGCGTGAGGCCATCATTGCCAGTCAGCACACGCGCCTGCCCGTGTTCGACGGCAGCATCGACAACCTCAAGGGCGTGGTGCATCTGCGCCGCGTTGTGCGCCTGGCGGCGGAGAACACGCTGGACGTCGAGAGCCTGTTGGCGTTGGCGCGGGAGCCGTACTTCATCCCCGAAGGCACGCCGCTGAATCAGCAGTTGCTCAACTTCCAGAACCAGAAGCGGCGCATCGGATTCGTGGTGGATGAATACGGCGACATCCAGGGGCTGGTCACGCTCGAAGATATCCTCGAGGAGGTGGTCGGCGAGTTCACGTCAGATCCTGCCACCCGGATCAAGAATGTCTACGCCGATGCCGACGGCAGCTATCGGGTCGCCGGCTCCGTGACCATTCGCAGCCTGAACAAGAACCTGGGCTGGAAGCTGCCCACCGACGGTCCCAAGACACTCAATGGGCTGCTGCTCGAGCAGCTCGAAGCACTGCCGCAAGCGGGGGCTCGCGTGGAGATCGCCGGCTACGCGGTGGAGATCACCGAGACCCGGGCCAACTCAGTCAAGGCCACCCAGATCCGCCCACCACAGGAAGGCGGCACGCCCCCGGCACCGCGCAGCAAGAAGGCCAGATCCCCCGCCTGAGCTTCATTACCAGCGGCGCAACGTCCGCACATGGGCCGCCGGTGTCGCTAGAGCTGGGCCAGCGCCTGATCCAGCCGCGACACCGCGATCACCTCCAGATCCAGCTTGGTGCCGCGCCGAGGGCGATTGGCCTCGGGGACGATCGCGCGCTTGAAGCCGTGCTTGGCCGCCTCCTGCAAGCGCTCCTCGCCGTTGGCCACCGGTCGCACCTCACCCGCCAGTCCGATCTCGCCGAAGGCAATGCAGTCACCTGCCAGCGGCCGACTGCGATAGCTCGAGAGCGCGGCCAGCAACAGTGGCAGGTCGGCGGCGGTTTCCTGGATGCGCATGCCACCGACGACGTTGGCGAAGACATCCTGATCCCCCAGGGAAATGCCGCCATGACGGTGCAGGACGGCGAGCAGCATATTGAGGCGGTTGGCCTCCAGGCCCAGTGCGACCCGGCGCGGATTGCCGATCAGCGATTGATCGACGAGCGCCTGCACCTCCACCAGCAATGGGCGACTGCCCTGACGCGTCACCGTGATCACGCTGCCCGGCACCGGCTGCTCGTGCCGGGACAGGAACAGTGCGGATGGATTGCTGACTTCCTTGAGACCGGCATCCGTCATCGCAAACACACCCAACTCGTTGACCGCACCGAAGCGGTTCTTGACCGCCCGGATCAGGCGGAATCGGGAGCCGGGATCATGTTCGAAATAGAGCACCGTATCGACCATGTGCTCGAGCACGCGCGGGCCGGCGATCGCCCCCTCTTTGGTCACATGGCCCACCAGAATCACGGCGGTCTGCGTGGTCTTGGCATGGCGAACCAGACGCGCCGCACATTCACGCACCTGCGATACGGAGCCAGGGGCCGAATCCAGTTCCTCGGTGTAGAGCGTCTGGATCGAATCGATGACCGCCAGGCCCGAGTGCAGCCGCTGCAACTGCGCCAGGATCTGCTCGACGCCGGTCTCCGCGAGCAATGGCAAATCGAGCTTCGGCAGGCCCAGCCGCTGGGCACGCAGCTTGACCTGGGTCAGCGACTCTTCCCCCGTGACATACAGCGCGCTCATTCGGGGCTGCAGTTCGGCCAGCACCTGGAGCAGCAGGGTCGATTTACCGATACCCGGATCACCACCGATCAGGATGACCGAGCCGGGCACGATGCCGCCGCCGAGCACGCGGTCCATCTCCGGCAGCCCCGTGCCAGTCCGCGGGGCGTCCTGCGAATCGACTTCGCTGAGACGCTGCACGCGACCGTCGGCCGCGTCCGCCATGCCACGCGAGCGCGGCGCCGACGTGACCAGCGTTTCCACGAGCGTGTTCCATTCCCCGCAATCCGGGCACTGTCCAACCCATTTCGGGCTGGCCGCGCCGCAGCTCTGGCAGAGATACTGGGCGCGCGCCTTGGCCATGGGGTTTTTATCGATGCACTGGGAAAAAGGTACTATCAAGCTTAACGCATCGAGTTCGGGGGGACTGCTGCGGTGAAAACCAAATTATGGGCGCGGGACAGCTTCGCAGCAGCTGCGTTCACCCTCGTGTTCGTGGTGCTGGCCTACGGCGTCTTCAGCGATGGCTTCCAGTCCCTGGAACGCTACACCTATGATCTTGGCGTGCGGGCCCGCGAGCGGGCTCCGTCGGATCGCGTGGCCATCGTCGCCATCGATGATCAAGCCATTCGCAATCTCGGTCGCTGGCCATGGCCACGCACGCAGCAGGCCCAGTTGATCGACGTATTGCGGGAAGGTGGCGCTCGCGTGATCGGCTCCACTGCGCTGTATCTGGAAGCCGAGCAGTCGTCCGCTGCCGCGGCGCTGCAGGAACTCGGCACCCAGCTGGCCGCATCGCCGCTGACACAGCAGATCCCGGTGGAAGTCGAGACCTTCGGCCTGATGCTCGACGACACCGCGAAGACCGCGCCTGCGGTGACCGGCATCGCGCAGGCCTACCGCGACTCGCAGCTGGCCCGCGAGTACCGCACCCTGATGACCGAGCTGCTCGGGCGCATCGATGCCATCGTCAAGTCTGGCAGCGCGCCCGATACACAGCTGGCCCAGTCCCTGACCGCACAGGGTCGCGTCGTGCTGCCGATGCTGTTTGACATCGGGCGTCCGCAGGGACGGCCCGATGCCCCCCTGCCCGACTTCGTGCGCCGTGATGCGCTGACCACGATCGAGGATCGCATCGACGCGCGCGCTGACGGCGCACTGCCGCTGCCCACGCTCAGCGTTCAGACGCCACTGCCGGCGCTGGGCACCGCCGCCGCCGCCATCGGCCATCTCAACGTGACGCCCGATGTTGACGGTGCGGTTCGATTCGAGCCGCTGGTGCTGCAGCATTACGACGAGTTTTATCCGTCGCTGTCGCTGATGATTGCCGCGCAGGCCCTGAACCTGAAGCCGGCAGACATCCACCTGCGACTGGGCGAAGGCGTCACGCTCGGCGGCCTGCGGATCGATACGACCTCGGCGCTAAGGATGTATACGCACTGGTACAGCGAACGCGACGGACAGCCTCCGTTCGCGATCGACTCCGCCTACGACGTGCTGAGCGGCAAGCTGCCCGCGAGCAAGTACCGCGACAAGATCGTGCTGATCGGCACCACCGCCGCCGGCACGGGCGATACCTTCGCCACGCCGGTATCGCCGGTGACGACACCGGTGGTCACGCTTGCGCATACCGTCTCGAGCATCCTGCAGCAGGACTTCTTCACCCGCCCTGCCTGGGCACCGTGGCTGGAGTTGGGACTGTTTCTGATCCTGGCGCTGTATGTCGCGCTGTTGGTACCGCGCATGAGGGCCACGCTGGCAGCGACCGTCAGCCTGACGCTGCTGATCGGCTTGCTGGTCACGCAAATTGCGGTCATGGCCTCGGCCGCGCTGTGGCTGAAGTTCACGATTCTCGCGGTGTTCCTGCTGACTGCCCATCTGTTCATGACGGTGAAGAAATTCAATATCACCGAGCGCCTGAAGCAGACCAGTGATGCCGAGAGCGCCGAGAGCAATCGCATGCTGGGACTGGCGTTCCAGGGCCAGGGCCAACTCGACATGGCCTTCGAGAAATTCCGGCGCGTGCAGCCGGTCGACGACCGCCTGCTCGACCTGATCTACAACCTTGCGCTGGATTTCGAGCGCAAGCGGCAGTTCAACAAGGCAGAGTCCGCGTACCAGTACATCGCCGGCTTCAACAAGGATTTCCGCGATATCGCACAGAAGCTGTCTCGCGCCAAGAAGCTGTCGGAGACCGTGATCCTGGGCGGCAACGCGGCCAGCGCCCATCCGGGCGGCACGCTGGTGCTCGATGCGACGCAGCAACTCGAAAAGCCGATGCTGGGGCGCTACCAGGTCGAG
>JBEIOK010000024.1:0-24461 GCA_040377605.1 Nevskiaceae bacterium
CCGCGTGAATCAGCCCTGCGAGGTGTGGGCCCGGATGTAGTTGAGGACGTCCTGGAAGGTCACGATCTTCTCGGCCTCTTCGTCCGGAATGTCGATCTCGAACTCTTCTTCGAGCGCCATCACCAGTTCCACCGTATCGAGAGAGTCGGCGCCCAGATCTTCAACAAAGGAAGCTTCCGGGGTGATCTGATCCTCGCTGACCGACAGTTGTTCCGCGATGATCTTCTTGACCTTCTCTTCTAGCGTACTCATGTGTCACTCCTGAGACTTTCTGTTGTGCGAAGCCGGCGTATTGTAGAGGAACGCCGCAGGGGAAACAGCCAAGCTGCAGCTGTATTAAAAAACAACAAGTTAGAAATACTTCTTAAGGTGATTTGACTAGCTCATGTACAAGCCGCCATTCACCGGCAGCGTCGCTCCGGTGATGTATCCCGCCTCTCGTGAAGCAAGAAACGTGACGGCGGCGGCAATATCCTCCGGTCGCCCCAGCCGTTCGCTCGGGACTCGCGACAGTAATGCCTTACGCACATCCTCGCTCAGCGCCTGGGTCATATCGGTCTCGATGAATCCTGGCGCCACCACATTGACGGTGATGCCACGCGAGCCAATCTCCTGCGCCAGCGCCTTACTGAAGCCGATCAGTCCTGCCTTGGCCGCACAATAATTGACCTGCCCCGCATTGCCCATGCTGCCGACCACCGAGCCAATGGAAATGATGCGGCCGTAGCGGGCTTTCATCATCCCGCGCAGTACGGCGCGGCTCAGACGAAACACTGCGGTCAGGTCGGTGTCCAGGACCTGTGCCCAGTCCTCGTCCTTCATGCGCAGCAGCAGGGTGTCTCGGGTCACGCCCGCATTGTTGACCAGAATGGACAATGGGCCGATCTCTTCGAGCAAATGGTCCACCGCGGCGGCGTCACGGACGTCCAGAACGGCGCCACGGCCGCCCTGTGGAGCGAGCTGCTCGGTGATCCGATCGGCACCGGCGGCCGACGTCGCCGTCCCGATGACGGTCACGCCCTCGGCAGCGAGTCGCTGTGCAATGGCCTGGCCGATACCGCGGCTGGCGCCGGTGACAAGTGCTACTTCGCCCTGGAAACGAGGCGCAATGGGGTCAGGCATGAATTCGGGCCGCTGCCCGGCAACTGTGATCGAGTTCAAAGTCTAGCATGCGTCCCCGGGACCTCTGTCTAACCCGTAGTCATGAGCCCGATCGCCTTGTCCAGGCCTTCCGGCAGCTCCAGCCCGACGACTTGCCCCTCCTTGAGAATCCGTTTGTTGAGTCCTGCCAGTACCTTGCCCGGCCCGCATTCCAGGAACAGCCGGGAACCGCGGTCCCCCAGCCCCTGGATCGTTTGCGTCCAGCGCACCGGCCGGTACAGCTGCTCGCGCAGGGCCAGGCGGATAGCAGCGGCGTCGGACCGGGGTTGACCATCGAGATTGTGGAGCACGGGCATGACGGGTACGTGAATACGGACCGTGTCCATGTAGCGGTACAGCTTCTCCGCAGCCTCGCGCATCAGCGAGCAATGGGAAGGAACGGACATCGACAGCCGCACGCACATGCGCGCCCCTGCGGGTTTGGCCTGGGCTTCCAGCCAGTCCAGAGCGGCGACGTGGCCCGCCACCACCACCTGTCCCGGCGCGTTGTAGTTGACCGGCTCTAGCACCCCCGGCCCCTGCCATTGCGCGCAGAGTGCCTCGATCTGCGGATCCTCAAGTCCCACCACCGCCGTCATTCCGCCGACCCCCGGCGGCACTGCAGCCTGCATGAGCTGACCCCGCAGTTCGACCAGCCTCAGGGCGTCAGCAAAGGCCAGGCTCTCCGCCGCCACCAGTGCGCTGTACTCGCCCAGACTGTGGCCGGCCATGGCGGCCGGCACCGCAGGCGTGCGTGATCGCCACAGACGCCACAGGGCAACGCTGGCGGCCAGCAACGCAGGTTGCGTGCGCTCCGTTCGATTCAGTTCCTCGACAGGCCCCTGTTGCGTCAGCCCGAGCAGATCCCAGCCCAGCAGATCGGAGGCTTCCTGCAATGTGTCGCGGACGATGGGGTCGGCATGACCGGACAGCATGCCGACGGACTGGGAGCCCTGGCCTGGGAACAGAACGGCGTAAGTCATCGGGGAGAAAGATTTCGAGTTAAGGAGAGGGGGAATCGGAGACCGTTGCCGTCTGCAACACCTCGCGACCGGAAAAACTTCGGAACACCAGCCCGTAGGCCAGTGCTGCGACCACGCCGAAGAAGTGGGACTCGACGGCGACACGGCCGCCAATGGCCGCCTCGTCCGAGACCGGAGCGCCGGCAAACCACTCGTAGCCGATCTTGCCGACCAAGAACACCAGGCACCCGAGCGCAATCGGATCGCGTCGCCAGACCTGCGGCATCAATCCGAGCACGAACAAGCCATGGATGACACCCGACAGGCCGACATAGTTGTACAGGCGGGGCACCCACAGGTACAGCCCCAGCGTCATCCCCAGCGACAGCCACAGCAGCCGCCGCAGCCAGACCGGCCACGGCAGCACCTCCGGGCAGAGCAGTACCAGCACCACTACCCCCAGTGCATTGAGGAACCAGTGGTACCACCCCAGATGAACGAAGTTACCGGTAAGCAGTCGCCACCACTGGCCCTGCGCGAGTCCGCCGCGATCGAACGAAAGCCACTGCCGGCCAGCTTCGCCAAGCAGTTCGGTGCCGAAGATCAGCAGAATCAGCATCAGCGGCGGCAGCCACAGCGACCGTGAACGGTAAGGTGACTTTGTTATCATCGATTCGAGGCTGCGAAGGCCTCTGAACTCCCACCTAGTCGATACCCCATGACCGCTTATTCTCCTCGCCGCGTCCAGCGCGGCTTCACCCTGATTGAAATCATGGTGGTCGTTGTCATCCTCGGCATTCTGGCTGCGGTCGTGGTCCCGCGTATTATGGATAGGCCCGATGACGCCCGCATCACCAAGGCCAAGCAGGATATCCGGGTGCTGGAATCCGCACTCAATCTGTACAAGCTGGACAACTTCGTCTACCCGACGACTCAGCAGGGGCTGGAGTCGTTGGTCGCCAAACCAGGCGGCGAGCCCGAACCGCGCAATTACAAGGCTGGCGGCTACATCAAGTCGCTGCCCAAAGACCCGTGGGGCAATCCGTATCAGTACCTGCAGCCGGGTGTGAAAACCGAGCTGGACCTGTTCTCACTGGGCGCCGACAACCGTCCGGGCGGTGAAGGCGCCGCCGCCGACATCGGCAACTGGGACCTCGGGGGCTGAAGCCCCTGAGCATTTCGGCACTGTCCCCGATGCGTGGCCTCCGGCGCTTCAGTGGAGGCTTCACCTTGGTCGAGGTGCTGGTGGTGGTACTGATCATCGGCATCTTGCTCACCTTTGCCACGCTGTCGATCGGGGATCGCGCGGCCATCGACCGGCTCGACACCGAATCGCGTCGCATCGAGCAGTTGTTCCGGCTGGCGCAAGAGGATGCCGAACTCAAGGGCTTCGAGATCGGATTCCGTCTACTGGAGGATCGTTACGAATTCCTCGCTGTCAGCCCCGAGGGCCGCTGGGCACCACTGACAGAAGGACCCCTGCGTCCACGCGCGCTGACGTCCCCGCTGCTGTATCGGCTGCAGATCGAGGGGCGTGCCGTGCCGCCCGCCGCGGATCCGGTTGACCAGAAGGAGCCGATCGAGCCACAGCTGCTGTTACTGTCCAGCGGCGACGGCACGACTTTCGCGCTCGACCTGTCGGCTCCGGGCACGGAACTGCGTTACCGGATCGAATCCAACGCGCTGGGGGAACTCAAGCGCGCGCCCATCGATCCCGAGAATCGGTGATGCGCCAGCACGGCTTCACCTTGATCGAGATGCTGGCTGCGGTGGCGGTGCTGGCGATTGCAATGGCGGCGATCCTGTCGGGTATGGCGCGCTTCGCCAACAACGCCGCGCACCTGCAGACGCGCACGATCTCGGTCTGGGTGGCGCATAACCGGCTCACCGAGATCGATCTGCAGCGAGCCTGGCCCGATGAGGGCAAATCCGACGGCGAGATGGCCATGGCAGGCCTCGATTGGAAATGGGAGGTCGAGGTCAAGAAAACGCCCGATCCCACGCTGCGCCGGGTGGAGATCTGGGTACTGCCGCAGCGCGGCGAACGCAGCGCGGCGCCGACGCTGACCGCGTTCATCGCCAACACCGGTCGTCAGTAGCCGATGCGCCGATCCGTCTCGGGATTCACGCTGCTCGAGCTCATCGTCGTGCTCGCGATCTTTGCGATCTTCTCGGTCATGGCCTATGGCGGGCTGAACTCGGTACTGAAAACCCGTGTCGAGGTCGAGCGCGCACAGGACCGACTGGCAGAATTCCAGCGCACCTATCTGCGATTGCGTGATGATCTTCAGCAGGTGCTGCCTCGCCCGGCACGCGATGGCTACGGCGAGGCGCAAGCCGCGCTGCGAGGCATCGACTCGCCGCAATCGCTGGAGTTCACGCGCGGCGGCTGGCGCAATCCCGCAGCGCTGAAGCGCTCGACGCTGGAGCGCGTACGGTATCGCGTTGAGGAACAGAAGTTGATCCGCTCCAGCTTCCGCGTGCTCGATCAGGCCCAGGACAGCAAGGCCAACGATGCGGTGCTGCTCACCGATGTGCAGTCCATGACGCTGCGCTACCTGGACCAGGACCGGCAGTGGCGCACACGCTGGCCCCAGGACAGTGCTGATCAGGCTGCAGCGCGTCAGCCCCCCCCCTTGGCGGTTGAAATCACCCTGGAGACTCGTGATCGCGGCGAGTTGAAATTTCTGTTCAGGGTCGGCGCGGATCGCGTCAATCTGCCCGCATTCGGCGGCAACCCGACCCCACCCCCTCCCTCCGCGGAACCGACCCCTCCCGCAGGCAGCGGCGAGCCGTCGCCGTCACCCGATACAGAGCCGCCCACATGAACGCGGGCCGAGAGCGTCATCGCGGCATCGCGCTGATCACGGCCATGCTGGTCGTCGCGCTCGCGGCCATCGCCGCCACCGCGATCCTGTCGTCAGCCAATCTGGCCATTCATCGCACCGCGACCTTGCAGGACAGCGAAAAGGCCTGGTGGTACGCGCTGGGCGCAGAATCCCTGGTGAAGTCCCTGCTGGAACGCGACCTGGACCAGAACCGGTATGACGCGCTGACCGACCTATGGGCCAAACCGATCGACTATTTACCGACGGATGAGGGGTTCATGCGCGGCGAGATCGTCGATCTCAACGGCCGCTACAACCTCAACAACCTCGGGGTTGCCGACGCCGCAGCGTTCCAGAAGCAAGTCGAGATCTTCACCCGACTGCTGGCCAACCTGGAAATGACCGACGAGTTCCGGGCACGGGCCATCGCCAACGCCATCCGCGACTGGATCGACACCGACAATGAACCCTCGGGGTTCGACGGCGCTGAAGACAGTGAATACCTGGACACCGACCCGCCGTATCGGGTCGCCAACCGGCCGATGGTCAGCACCAGTGAACTGATGGCGATCAAGGGCATGGATCGCGAGCTCTATCAGCGCCTTCGCGACGTGGTCAGTGTCCTGCCCCAGACCGGCGTGCCCATCAACATCAACACGGCGCCGATTCCGGTGCTGCGGGCGCTGGCCCGTCAGCCCGGCCCGGAACTGGCAGCCTTCGAGCGCAGCCGCCTGGAAAAACCGGCGGAAACCCTGCAGGTTCTGGAATCCGCCGGGGTCTTTGGCGCCCAGGATGCGCCGCGCGAAATGATGACCGTCAAGAGCACCTTCTTCCTGCTGCGCTCCGAAGCGTTCGTAGGCAGCGGCCGGATCGCCTTGTATAGTTTCATTTATCGTCCAGACCAGGGAATCCCTGCGGTCTACGGACGCAGCCTTCATACCGAATAACTTGCGCGAAACCCTCTACATCCGGTTGCGGGACCTCGATCCCGACACGCCGACCCCGTTCTGCATCGCCCGCGCCGATGCGGTGGCCTCGTTCCCGGTGAACGTCGCGCCGCTGGAGACCGTGCTGCTGCAGGCCACCAACCGCAGACTTGTGGTGCTGGTGCCCTCCTCGGATGTGCGCCTGACGTCGGTGCAACTACCCGCGCGCCAGGCCGCCAAGGTGCTGCAGGCGGCGCCGTACGCGCTGGAGGAGCAGCTCGCGGACGACGTCGATACCCTGCACTTTGCCCTGGGCGCCCGTCAGGCGGCGGGCAGCTGGCCGGTCGCCGTCGTGGCGCAGGTGCGCATGGCGCAGTGGCTCGCCGTCTTCAGCGAGCGCGGCCTCAGGCCGGATCTGGTACTGCCGGACGTGCTGGCCCTGCCAGTGCCGGATGGTGATCGCTACAGCGTGCTGCTCGACGGCGACCAGGTCATCGTGCGCACAGCTCTGGACAGCGGATTCGTCTGTCAGCGGGAAGATCTCGACCTGTGCCTGCAGATCGCCGATCCCGAGCGGCGGCGCACCCTGCGCGTGATCGTGCCGCGTGGCGAAGGTGTCGATCTCACTGCGCTGGGCCGCCCGGTGGAACCGACACACGGGTTCACCTCCTCCCTTGAGGCCTTGCTGCAGAGCTACCGCCCGGATGCGGTCATCAATCTGTTGCAGGGGCCCTACTCCGCGCAGGAAGACTGGCTGCGTCTCTGGAAACCGTGGCGGGGCGCTGCACTGATGCTGCTCGTCGCTTTGCTGCTGGCGGCAGGATTGCACGGCCTCCAGGCCTGGCAGCTCGGTCGCGAGCTGGCCGCGCTCGAGGCGCGCAACGTGACGCGCTATCAGCAGATTTTCCCGAGTGAGACGCGCATCGTCGACCTGTCGATTCAGCTCAATCAGCAGCTCGCCGCGCTGAGCGGCAGTGACGGCGGACGCAAGATGCTGGCGATGATCGAAGTGCTCGCCCAGGCACTGCAGGCACAGCCGGGACTGCGGCTGCAAACGCTGCAGTGGCGGGAAGGCGCGCTATATGCCGGCCTGACCGGCACCACACTGGATCCGCTGGAACAGCTCAAAGCCTGGTTCGGTACCGCGCGTGGCGCGGTGCTGGAAGTGCAGTCGGCCAATGCCGGCGCCGAAGGCGTCCAGATCCGCATCCGGCTGACGCCCGCATGAAGCCCTATCTCCTGCAGCTGCAAAGCCGCTTCGACGCCCTCGCCCCCCGCGAGCGTCTGTTGGTCGCCCTGGCCGCGGTTGTCGTGTTCATCACCTTGCTCTATTTGCTGATCTGGGAGCCCCTGGTCAAAGCCCATAGCAGCCGTGCCGAGGCGCTGGACACCGCGCGTGCGCTGGCGACCCGCATCGAGACCGCAGCGGCGCTGTCACAACGCGGCACTCCGGGTGCTGGCGTCGACCGCGCCACGTCGCTGCTGGCCGCGGTGGATCAGACCAGCCGCTCGCCAGTGCTCGGCAAGGCGCCGTCACGTCTGCAGCCCGAGGGGGATCGTGAGGTCAAGGTCTGGATCGAGGAGGTCGCATTCGACAACCTGCTGCGCTGGCTCGCGGAGCTGGAAAGCCGCTACGGCATCGGCGCGAGCAGTGCTGAAATTGAACGCGGCACCGCCCCCGGGGCGGTCAGCGCGCGCCTGACCCTGGTCAGGAACTGACGAACGATGAAGCGTCGTCATTTGATCATCGCCGGCGTGCTCAGCTTCGTGCTCGCACTGCTGACCCATGCACCGATCGCGACCCTTTACGGATGGGGGGTGCCGGGTTCGCCGCCCCCCGTGGTCGGGATGTCGGCTCTGAGCGGCACGCTGCTCTCGGGTCAGGCAGGTGCAGTAACGCTTCGCGGTCGTCCCGCGCTGACGGACCTGCAGTGGACGATGCAGCCGCTGTCGCTGCTGTGGGGTCGAGCCAGCTTCCGCATCGAGAGTCGTGATCCGCAACTGCTGTTCGATGCCCGGGTCGGCAGTGGACTGGGCGGCACCCGCATCCGCGATCTCAAGCTCAATGGCAGTCTGCGTGCACTGCTCGCGGCGGCGGGCCAGCCCTTTGTGCCAGTCGAAGGTCAGGTGGGCCTGGACCTGGCCCTGCTGAAGCTGGCTTCCGGCTGGCCGAGCCACGTCGACGGTACGCTGCGCCTGATGAATCTGTCATGGACATTGGCGCGCGATCCCCTGTCGCTGGGCGACTTCCAGGCCGAGCTGACCCGCGATGAAGACGACCTCTCCGCCCTGATCACCTCGCTGAGCGGGCCGCTGGATCTCAACGGCGACGCCCGGCTGCGTCCCGATCGCAGCTACGAGCTGCATCTGCAGCTGAAACCGAAACCAGAGGCCGCACCGATGGTGCTGAACCTGGTGCGCTCGCTGGGCCCGGCCGATGCACAGGGCTATCACCACATCCGCCGGCAGGGACAGTTCCCCGGCGGCACTGCCGCAGCGACACCGCCGTGAGCTGGATGCCGCATGTCGTGGTGGCCTGCCTGGTCGAGCGCCAGGGTCGTTTCCTGATCGTCGAGGAACGCATCAATGGCGAGCTCAAGCTCAACCAGCCTGCCGGACACTGGGAGGCGGGGGAAACCCTGATCGAGGGCGCGCGCCGCGAGACGCTGGAGGAGACGCGCTGGCAGGTCGAGCCGACGCATCTGCTGGGCCTGTATCACTACGATCCGGCGGACCTCGACTACGGCTTTTTGCGCGTCGCCTTCGTTGCCGAAGCCCTGCGTGAGCGACCTGAGCTTGCGTTGGATACCGGCATCGAGCGTGCCGTGTGGATGACGCGGGATGAGATCGCCGCGACCACGGCTCTGCACCGTAGTCCGATGGTCCTGCGCTGCGTCGACGATCATCTGGCGGGGCGGCGTTTTCCGCTGGACCTGATCGCCCACCTCTGAGGGCGGGCGCACAATGACGGCGGCACATGTAGTCGTGGGGTTGTCCGGCGGCGTCGATTCGTCTGTCTCGGCCTGGCGTCTCAAGGAGCAGGGTTACCGCGTGTCCGGACTGTTCATGGTCAACTGGACCGAAGACGAACAGGGCTACTGCACTGCCGCAGAAGACTTCCAGGACGCACGTCGCGTCTGCGAAGAACTCGACATTCCGCTGCACCGGGTTGATTTCTCGCGCGAGTACCGCGAGCGTGTGTTTGCCCGCTTTCTCGCCGACTACGCCGCCGGCAAGACGCCGAATCCGGACGTGCTGTGCAATCGCGAGGTCAAGTTTCAGCCATTCCGCGAATACGCGCTGCGTCTGGGCGCGGATTTCATCGCAACCGGCCACTACGCCCGCATTCAGCACGCGACAGACGGTCCGCAGCTGCTGCGCGCCGAAGATGACAACAAGGATCAGACCTATTTTCTGGCGACCGTGGAACGCGCCCACCTGTCTCAGGTGCTGTTTCCGATCGGCGATCTGGACAAACCAGAAGTGCGCGATCTGGCGCGCAAAGCCGGCCTGCCGGTGCACCGCAAAAAGGACTCCACTGGCATCTGCTTCATCGGCGAGCGCGAGTTCCGGGACTTTCTGGGCCGCTATCTGAAGCCGGATCCGGGGCCGATTCTAGACGACGCCGGCCATACGATCGGGCGGCATCAGGGACTGATGTACTACACGCTGGGACAGCGTCGCGGTCTGGGCGTGGGCGGCACCCGTGGCGCCAGCGAGGCCCCCTGGTATGTCATCGCCAAGGATGCAACACGCAACGCGCTGATCGCCTCACAGGATTCGGCGCATCCGCGACTCATGGCTTCGGCGCTGCAGGCGGTGAATTTCAACTGGCTGGCCGCGCCGCCGCCGCATGACCGGCCCCTGTTCGCCCGCATCCGCCATCGCCAGGCACTGCAGGCCTGCACCGTACAGGCAGACGGTGACACGGTAACCGTACGCTTCGCGCATCCCCAGCGTGCGGTGGTGCCAGGCCAGTTCTGCGTGCTCTACGACGGGACTCGCTGCCTGGGTGGCGGCGAGATCGACCGGGCGATCACCGTCGCCGGCTGATCCCTACTTCCTCTTGCTGCCGCCTTTCCCCTGCGGCTTCAGACCGCGGCGCTCGAGCAAGGGTTCGATGACCGGATCCCGACCCCGGAACTCACGGTACAGGCCCATGGCATCCAGGCTGCCGCCGCGCGACAGCAGCGTGCGACGGAAGTGATCACCATTGGCGCGTGTCAATCCGCCATTCTCCTTGAACCACTGCACGGTGTCCGCGTCCAGTACCTCGCTCCAGATATACGAGTAGTACCCGGCCGAATAGCCACCAGAAAACACATGCGCGAAATAGGTGCTGCGGTAGCGCGGCGGCACCGTCGACAGATCGACGCCCGCCTGACGCAGGGCCGCCGGTTCGAAAGTGCGCGAATCCGGCTGCGGCTGACCGGCGGTCAACTGGTGCCACGCCTGATCCAGCAGCGTTGCCGCGAGGTACTCGGTCGTCGCAAAGCCCTGATTGAACGGCTCAGCCGCCTTGACCTTGTCAACCAGTACCTGCGGCATCGGCTCGCCCGTCTCGTGGTGACGGGCATAGTTTGCGAGCACCTCCGGATACAGTGCCCACATCTCGTGTACCTGAGACGGGTATTCCACGAAGTCGCGCGGCACCGCAGTCCCCGAGAACAGCGGATAGCGGACCTGCGAGAACAGGCCATGCAGTGCGTGCCCGAACTCATGGAACAGCGTCGTCACCTCCTCCATCGTCAGCAATGCCGGCTGACCCTCCGGAGGCTTGGGGACATTGAGATTGACCGACACCACGGCTCGTGCGTTCATCAATGTGGACTGACGCACCAGGCTGCTCATCCACGCTCCGCCCCGCTTGCTCTCGCGCGCGTGAAAATCCGCGTAGAACAGACCCAGTGCTGCGCCATCCGCATCGAAGACCTCGAAGACACGAACGTCCGGGTGATACACCGGCAGGTCGCTGCGTGGCTTGAACGTCAGGCCATACAGACGCTGTGAGAAGAAGAACACGCCGTCCTGTAGCACGCGGTCGAGCTGGAAGTACGGCTTGAGCGCCGTCTCGTCGAAGGCGTAGCGCTGCTTGCGGAGTTGTTCGCTGTAGTACGCCCAGTCCCAGGCCTCCAGCGAGATCGGCCGGCGCTTGGCGCGCTTGCTCTCCTCGGTGGCGAGCTTCTGCAACTCCGCGGCCTCCCGCTTGGCATTGGCAACCGCCGGCGGAACCAGCTGGTTCAGCAACTGCATCACCGCCTGCGGCGTTCGCGCGGTCTGCTCTTCAAGCTGATAGGCCGCATGGGTGGGATAGCCCAGCAGCGCGGCGCGCTCGGCGCGCAACGTGGCAATCGTGGCCAGCACCAACTTGTTGTCGTACTGGTTGTCGTTGTTGCCACGACTGATCGATGCGAAGAACAGACGCTCGCGCAGATCGCGGTCCTGAAGGCTGCTCAGCGCCGCCTGTCCCGTGGGCAGTTGCAGATTGAACAGCCATTGACCGTCCAGACCCCGCGCCTTGGCCGCCTCGGCAGCGGCCGCGCGCGCATCCTCCGGCAGGCCCTCCAGCTGCGCCTCCCGCGTGACCACGACGGCGGAGGCGTTGGTGTCCGCAAGCAGGTTCTGCTGGAACTGCGTGGTCAGGGTCGACAGGTCTTCGTTGATGCGACGCAGCCGCTCCTTCTGCGTCTCGTCCAGCCGAGCGCCAGCCCGCACGAAATTCGTGTGGTAGCGCTCAAGCAGCCGGAGCGACTCGGCATCCAGACCCAGGGTCGACCGGCTCTCGTAGAGGTTGCGCACGCGTCCGTACAGCGCCGCATCCAGATAGATCGCGTCCTCATGCGCCGACAGCTGCGGCGCCAGCGTTTTCTGCAGGGCCTGGATCTGCGGATTGGTATGCGCGGAACTCAGGTTGAAGAACACCGTCGACACCCGATTCAGCAACAGTCCCGACCGCTCCAGCGCCTCGATGGTATTGGCGAACGTCGGTGCCTGCGGATTCGCCGCAATGGCCGCCACCTCCGCGCGCTCAGCACGCATGCCCGCTTCGAATGCGGGCGCAAAATGCTCATCGCGAATCAGATCGAAGGGCGGCGCCCCATAGGGCAGCGTGCTCGGCGCATAAAACGGGTTGTCGGCCTTCAAGACGGGCTCCGGATCGGGCTGGCGGGGCGCTTGGGCGCAAGACAGCAACAACAGGCCCGGCAGCAGGGCCGGAATCCAGTTCTTGTACATGCCAATCACTCCCGGATGACGATAGGTGAAAGCATGCCATGCTTGGCCCCAGATCGGCGCCACGGGGTGACGATCCGTCCCTGCCGTCAGGTCTGGTTCAGCCGCCTGCGACAGGCTAAACCTTTCATGGGAATCATCGCTGCCCGCATGTCGCGTCCTCGGGATCCATCGCGTGTGTCTCTCGGCCTGTGTCTGGCACTGACGTTGCTGGTGCCAGGCATCCAGGCCTGCGCAGCGCGCGGCGGCACGCCCCCGACACTGCCCCCCGCCGCCGACGCCGAGCGCGAACCGGCGGCCCTCGGCGAGGACGCGCCGGGCGCGCTGGAACCGCAACCGCCGCCGCCCGCAGAGAGCGCCGAGATGCCCCCAACCGCCGAGGCCGAAACGGCCGAGAACGCCCAGGCGATGGCGCTGAGCCGTCGCACGGCCTGCGCCAGGGCTCCGAACGAGGCGCTGGTTCTCGTCGACGACACGCAGGCGCTGTTGGCGGAGACCAGCTGCCGGGCCGCGTTGTGGATCGATGGTCTGTTCGGGGACCGCGACGATCTGGATGCCGCCAAACGCACACACGGCTATCTGGAAACGTCGGTCCGCCATTCCGAATTTGACGGCACCGACCTGCGAACACGGCTGCGGGTGAAGTTCGAGCTTCCGAACGTCAAGGAGCGTCTTTCAGCATTCGTGGGACGCGAGGACGAAGAGGATTTCGTGCGGGGCCGCAGCGAGGGCTTCGCCCTGCGGTCGCAGTTTCCCCGGGTCGATGACGAGGAAGAATGGCTGGCCGGTCTAGGCTATTCGCTGCCGGACTCGAAGCGCCTGCGCGCCAACGTCAGGGTCGGTGCCGCCAGCCTGAGCAAGCCGCGCGTATTCGTCCAGGGCCGTCTGCACTACACGCTGTACTCCGATCCTGACGACGTCGTGTACGCGCGCGCCACGCCATTCTGGAACAGTCGTATCGGCTTCGGGCTGACCACAGGCCTGGACTACAGCCACGTGCTCACGCCCACCCTGCTCGCGCGCTGGACCGGGGTAGGAACCGTCAGCGAAAAGACCGAGGGGTTCAACTGGCTGTCGGCGGTGATCCTCTATCAGAACCTCCGCGAGCAGCGCGCGATCGCCTACGAGGGGTTCGTGCGCGGCGAAACCCGGGCGCCGGAACCGCTCTACGAGTTCGGAGCCCGCGCGATCTACCGGCATCCCCTGGTCACGGATCGGCTATACGGCGAGTTCATCGTCGGGTACAGCTTTCCGCGTACGGACCCAGACGCGGCGCGCGAGGGCTCCTATGAAGTCGGCTTTGGCCTGGAGCTGCCCTTTGGTCAGAATCGCGAATGATCCCGACTCAGTGAAAGGAAACCCGATGACGACGCAGACCACCGAAGTCCGTATCCGCAAGAACGATCTGCGTGAGGTCACGCTGGCGGAGGGGGCGATGCCGGCGCTGGCCTCCGGGGCTGTCCGTCTGAGGATCGAGCGATTCGCCCTGACCGCCAACAACATCACCTACGCCGCATTCGGTGAGGCGATGGCCTACTGGAATTTCTTTCCTACTGCGGCTGGTTTCGGTCTGCTGCCGGTCTGGGGCTTCGCCACGGTGGAGGCCAGCGACCATTCGGAGATCTCGGTCGGCGAGCGGCTGTACGGTTACTTCCCGATGGCCCATCACGTCGATCTGCTGCCATCGCGTGTATCCGCGTCGGCCTTCATCGATGTCAGCACCCACCGCGCGCAGATGCCTGCGGCGTATCAGCGTTACCGTCGCATCAGCGCAGACGCGCAGCACGACCCGTCGCAGGAGGACGAACAGGCCTTGGTGTGGCCCCTGTTCATGACCTCGTTCCTGATCGAGGATTTTCTCAACGAGCATGACCTGTTTGGTGCAGACACGATCATCCTGTCCAGCGCGTCCAGCAAGACCGCGCTCGGGATCGCGGCATGCGCCCGTCAACGCGCTGTTGCCGGCCGCCGCGTGCTGGGGCTCACCTCCGCTGCCAATCTGGCGTTCTGCCGCCGCACCGGCGACTACGACGACGTCCTGACCTACGAGCAGCTGACGCAGGTTCCGGCGCAGACCCATAGCGTCTTTGTCGACATGGCAGGCAATGGCCGGCTGCTGCACGACCTGCACCACCACTTCGGCGAGCATCTGCGCTACAGCTGCATGGTTGGCGGCACGCACTGGGAAGCTCGCGAGACCCAGCACGGCCTTCCCGGCGCCAAGCCGACCTTCTTTTTCGCGCCACACCACATCCGGAAGCGCCAACAGGACTGGGGTCCGGGCGGCGTCGATCAGCGCTTTGCCGAGGCCTGGGCCCGCTTCCTTCCCTCACTGCGACGCTGGCTGCGCATCCAGCGGACGGATGGCGCAACGGCGATCATCGCGGCCTACCGGGAGGTACTGGAGGGCCGTATCGATCCTCAGGACGGGCTCATTCTCGGCTGGTCGGGCGACCGCTAATCGGAAAGACCGCGGCGCTGGAGCGGGGCCGGCGCAATCGCAGGCGACTTGCCACTACCGTGGCAACACCTTCTGTCGCGAGCCTGCGCATGTTCGGCCTCCATCCCCGTCCCAAAACCCCGCCGTCGGTCGAGCATCGCCTGCCGAGAGTCTTCCTGACGGTTGCGCTGGCACACGAGGCCCAGCGCGATCGCGACGGTCTCGATCTGCTGCGACGCCAGCTCCCGCCGGGGCAGGACGCGCACATCCACACCCTCGCCACGCTCAATGTGGCGGAAGCTGCGCGCTCCGACTATGTGCTGGCGCTGTTCTGTGAGCCCGATACGCTGGATGCGTTGGCTGACGCCGTGCTCGGCGCACGCGCGAGCGGACTCGAGCCCGTGCTGGTCGTTGCCGTCCATCCACGCGACCTCACGCGATTGGGGCGCTGGCTGAAGCGGCGCGCCGATGACAACCGTCTGGGGGGCGCCCGCTTGATGGTGGCACTCGATGTCGAGGACGCTACCCATCAGCTTGCCGATCGATTGCGGCCGGTGACCGAGGACAACGTCATCCGCATGCCGCGTTCCTCGGAGATCGATGATGCCGCCGCACATGCCTTCTTCGTCTTCAGCCCCGAGCTGCAATCCCTGATCGGGCGCCTGCGCGGCTTCGCTCTCAACGGTATCGACCGCGTGCTGCTGCTCGGCGGACCCGGTACCGGCAAGACGTCACTGGCCTATTTCTATTACCTGCTGCGGCATCGCGGACGGTTTGTCTCTGTCAACCTCGCGGCCGAGAACACCGGTGACAAGGGCGCCGTGAAATCCTTGCTCTGCGGGCATGTCAGTGGTGCCTTCCCTGGCGCTGGCGCACGGGTCGGTGCGTTCCTGCATGCCCGCGATGGCGTGTGCTTTCTCGACGAAAGCCACCAGATCTCCGGCGCGGTCATGGAAGTGCTGATGGAGGCACTGGACAGCGGACAGTACCTGCCTTACGGCGCCTCGGCCAAGCAGCCTCTGGAGTGCGCCTTGCTGTTTGCCAGCAATCGCAGCTGGCAGCAGCTGCAAAGTGCCGTGAACCTCGACGAGTTCACGCGGCTGGGCGCGGCGATCGTCGACGTGCCGCCACTGGCCCGACGCCAGGAGGACCTGATCGCCGTCGTTGCCACCACGCTCGCGCGTCTGGCGACACCCTGCCGCAGCTGGGTACCGCCCGAGGGCCTGACCCCTGACGCCTGGCAGCGTCTTCGGGATGCACGCTGGCACGGCAATGTGCGAGGTCTGATCCGCGTGCTGGAATCGGCGTTCGTGGATACGACGATGACCCCTGGCAGCGTCCTGATCGAACTGCCGGCGGTAGAGACCGGTCTGCAGAGGTGGGAGCCTTCCGCGCATCACAGCCACGCGCTGTACGCCGCCGCCTGACCGTGCATCTGGCGCGACGTCGCCGCGCTCGGCTAGGCTGATTCCTGGCCTGTTCTGGTTCACGCGATGAAGGACTCCGAAGCCCCCGGCCGTACCCGCCTGGACAAATGGCTATGGGCGGCACGCTTCTTCAAGACGCGCAATCTGGCGAAGCTCGCCGTGGAGAGTGGTCACGTGCGCTACGGCGGTGAACGCTGCAAGGTCAGCAAGGAAGTCGCGCTCGGTGCCGTGCTGCAGATCCGGCAGGGCTGGGATGACGTCGAAGTCGAGGTGCTCGGCCTCTCCGATCAGCGACGCGGCGCGCCGGAGGCCCGTCTGCTCTACCGTGAATCCACAGCCAGCCAGCAGCGTCGCGAACAGGCACGGCTGCAACGCCAGTTGGCGGCCACCATTGGCAGCGAACAACGGCCGACCAAGAAGCAGCGCCGCGACCAGCAGCGTTTCCGCGATTCCTGGGGATGAGCCCCATGCCCGCCTGCTACCACCCCGCGCTGCCGCTGTGGGCGCTGATGGTGGCGCTACTGGTCAGCGGTTGTACCGGCGGGCCTTCGCCGCGCCCGTTGACGACGCCGGCCGAGGCAGGTGTTGAGGGGGACGCGCTCTGGTACCGTGGGGAGATCGGGGCGCTGCCGCCGCTGAGGCGATTGTTCGAGCTCTACGAAAGTCAGCAGCCGACGCCGACCCGCCTGCGAATCGACTCCCCCGGCGGCGATATCCATCTGGCGCTGACGCTGGGCGAATGGATTCTTGAGCACGGCCTCGACGTCGAGATCGAACACGAATGCGGATCGGCCTGTGCCAACTACGTCTTCACGGCCGGCCGGCGCAAATGGCTGCAGGCCGACAGCCGCGTCTATTGGCACGGTGGCGCGTTCCAGGAGTCGCTGGAGACGGATGCCCTGCAGCGCGGCCCCGAGGTCCATCGCGAACTGATGGCCTGGCGCGAGCGTGAGCTCGCGTTCTTCGCCCGCGCCGGGGTGGATCCACGGATCACGATTTACGGTCAGCGGCCGCCCTGGGACGCGCTGTACGCACAGGCTGCGTATCTGGGCTACGACTATTCGCTCGTCGACCTCGCCCGCTTCGGGCTGCGCGATATCAAGTTGCTGGACGCCGAAACCTGGCGGCCTCCCGAGCACCCAGCGATCCTGCGCATCACGGTTGACGCCGACACGCTGGCGACGATGCCGCTGCGCGCCATGCCAGGCTCAATCGACGCGAAGAAGCCCTCGGCCGCAACGGCGGACGAGGGCCCGACGCGTGACGGCGGCCCGGACCACTAGCCCTGCGTATCGGTCTTCAGGCGGATGTCGTTCTTCACGTCCTTGACGCCCTTGACGTTCATCGCCACGTCCACAGCCTGAACGATCTGTGCGGACGAGACGGCAAAGCCCGATAGCTGCACGACGCCATTCTGCGTCTCGACGTTGATGTCCAGCGCCTTCAGGTTCTTCTCCGCCAGCAGCGCGGTCTTGACCTTGGCCGTGAGCGCCGAATCACTGATGTACTGACCCGCTTCGGTTTTCTTGGCCGGTGCCGGATCGGCCGCCAGCACCGTTGCGGGCACCGAAGTGACCGCCAACATCGTCGCTACCGCGATTGCCTTGAATGTCATGTTTGCTTCTCCTGCTTAAGCGGTTCGTCAACCTTGTCGAGACAGGCTCGAGATCTGGCTGAGGAACCGGTTTGCCTGCGGCGATCCGGGACTCCGGAACCGCTCCGCACCCGAAAGTGAAGCTTCGAGTGGCAGCCGTTGTTCGGACTGCGGCGCCAGCATGCCCTTGCCGCTCTGAATCGGCCCTGAACCCTTTTCCGTCAGGCTTCCCGGTGATTTGCTTAGATGATTTGATGGCTATCGGCACCCGCGTGCGTGCGCATCGTTACAATGCGCCCCTCGAAAACCGGACCTGCCGGTTAGCTGGAAGACTGTCGTGACCATTGCCGAAGCCGTGCCTGCTCACTCCGCCCATCTTTCCGATGAGGCGATTGCCGAACTGAACCGCCGTTATGCGCCGCTGCATTTCGAAGAGCGCCTGCAGCAGCTGTACCGGGATTTCGCACCGGACAAGGTCCTGGTCACTTCCTCGTTCGCCGCCACCTCGGCGTACTTCCTGCATATCGTCTCGCGCATCCGGCCACAGCAGAAGATTGCGTTCATCGATACCGGGTTCCACTTCGACGAGACCCTCGCTTATCGCCAGTACCTGATCGATCTGTTCAAGCTGGACGTCTTTGATGTGCGGGCCGAGGACTGGCAGCATCAGTTCACGGTTGACGACCGCACCTACGAAAAAAATCCGGACTTCTGCTGCTCGGTGAACAAGGTCCAGCCGCTGGACGCGATCAAGCCGAACTATCACATCTGGGTCTCCAGCCTGATGCGCTGGCAGACCGAGCATCGTGCCGGCCTCGACATCTTCGAGGCCCGTCGGGGCATGGTGAAATTCAACCCGATGATCGACGTCACGCGCGAAGAGCGCGACGTCTACATCCGCGAGCACGACCTGCCGTTTCATCCGCTGGTCGCCAAGGGCTACTCCTCGATCGGCTGTACCCATTGCACCGTCGCCGGTGATGGACGCAGTGGCCGCTGGGTCGGCAAGCCCAAGACCGAGTGTGGTCTACATCTCTGAGGACGTGAGCGTGGCCGGCAGTGCCGGCAATGCACGTTCGAACAGGGTCACCAGCATCGGCACCCAGACCGCCATCCGGTGCGCGCCTGGCGTCTCGAGCACCTGCGCATTCGGCAGATACGGCGCAATCATGCGGGCGGCCGGCAGGAAGGAATCCTCCACGCCACAGGCCAACCAGATGCGCGCGGCCAGCGCAGGCTCACGGGTCCAGCGACCCACCATGCGCCACTGCTCGCGCGAGACATTGTCGCGATCCAGCGCCGCTGGTTCCGGACCGGCCTGCCACTGTGCCGGCCCGCCAGCATCACGGATTTCCTGGATCAGCTTGCGATCGCCCAGATACGGCGCAACCAGCATCAGGCCGCGCACCTGCCGGGGATGCGTGCGCTCGTACATCATCGCCCCCATTCCGCCCATCGAAAATCCGACGAGCCAGATCTCGCGCCGTCCGCGCGCCAGTTCCGGCGCGACGATCTGCTCGTGCAGGCGCCGCACCAGGCCGCCATCCAGGTAGTAAGCGAGGGTCGCGCCGGTCAGCAGCACTTCGGCCTGCGGTGCACCCCGCTGGATGGCCTCGGCTACCCCGGCCGCACGCAGTCGCTCGAGACTGTCGCCCCGTCCCGGCAGCACGATCACCAGCGGTGCAGGCTCGTCATGGACCCGCTGCGGCGCGATGCGCAGCGACGGCACGATCTCGGGTGCGGCCGGCCGGCCGGCGCAGCCGAACATCAACGAGGCCACGAACAGCGGCAGTAACAGACGCAGAAGGATCGGCATGTCAGTCGGTGCCTTTTGGGCGGGACCCTGTCAAGGCTATCAGCGTTCGCCAACTTGGTTCACGATGCGGGCCTCGCGCACCTCATCGCCCTGGATGTCCTCATGAAACCACTACCCCGTCTCCTGCTTGCCTCCGCGGCGCTGCTGTTGCTGTCCGCCTGTTCGCGCGTGACGCCCGAGAACTACGCGAAGCTGGAAGCCGGGATGACGCGCGACGCCGTCTACGCCGTGCTCGGTGAACCGGACGAGGTTTCAGGTGGGGGTGTCGGCAAGCTGACGATGAGCGCCGAGGTCTGGCGCGGCAACAAGCACCGCATCTCGGTGACCTTTGCCGGCGACACGCTCGCCTTGAAGAGCATCGACGCTGCCCAAGCCAACTGACCGTCTCGGACACCGCTCATGAGCCGTATCGTCGACGCCGTGACCGCCGTGCTCCTGTGTGGCGGGGAGATGCTGGTCACGCGCCGCCAGCCATTCCTCAAGGCCTTTCCCGGCTTTCACGCCTTTCCCGGGGGCAAGGTCGATGCGGAAGACGCACAGGGTCCGGCATTGCCGGCATTGTGCGAAGGTCAGGATCCACGCCTGCTGCGCGCGCTGCTGCGCGAGCTGCAGGAAGAGCTGGATTTCGATGTGCCCGCTGCGATGGCCGCGGGTCAGGTGTGCGGCCTTCGCCATCTCGGCGTCGCGCTGACCCCGCCGCCGGCACCCCTGCGGTTCAACACGCATTTCTTCGCGCTAGAACTGACGCACAAGCCGGAGCTGCGCTGCGACACGCAGGAATTGGCGTCCATCGAGTGGGCGCCACCAGAGGCATGGCGTCGGCGGTATGAGGACGGTCGCATCCTGATGGCTCCGCCGTCGCTGGCGGTGACTTGCGCGCTTGCTGAATCGCTGGCAGCGGTAACGGTCCCGGGCCTGCACTTCGAGGAGCGTCCGAACCATGGCTTGCCGTTGGTGGAAATGCAGCGCGGCGTGCGCCAGATTCTGGTGCGCTCCAACACGATACCGCCTGCCCAGCACACCAACGCTTTCCTGCTGGGCGACAGCCAGTCGCATCGCATTCTCGTCGACCCTTCGCCGGCCGATGATGCCGAGATGGAACGCTTGCTCGAGCTGGTCGGCCATTACGGCATTCACGAAATCTTCTTGACCCACCATCATCCGGATCACCGGGAGCGCGCGAATGTCCTGGCGCGACGCCTGAATGTCCCGATGGGCATGTCGAGCGACACGCAGAACCGCATCTTCCAGAAGACGGGTGGTCGATATTTCGAGGATCTGCCGGCGGTGAACACCTACCGTGAGGGCGATGTGGTGTGTCGCTGGCTGGGACGCGCCGTGCGGGTCTACGAGGTGCCGGGCCATGACGAGGGGCAGCTGGCCCTGATGCCCGATGATCATGCCTGGTGCATCGTCAGCGATCTGATCCAGGGCCTGGGCACCGTCGTCATCGCCAAGCCCGAAGGCAACATGCGCAAGTATTTCGAGTCGCTGCGCCGGGTGGTGGCACAGGCGCCCTATGCCATCTATCCCTCGCATGGCATGGCGCTGGGCACCGCCTACCGGCTGCAGGAAACACTGACGCATCGGGAGCTTCGGGAAAAGCAGGTGCTGGCCCTGCACCACGCCGGCAAGAGCATCGGCGAAATGCTGCCGCTGATCTACGCCGACGTCGATCCGCGTCTGCTACCGCTGGCACAGATGAACATCGAGAGTCATCTGGACAAGCTGCGCGAAGAAGGTGTGATCGCGGCAGCCTAGCGTCGACGGGCCCGCGCAGATGCGTCAATCGGCCAGCAGGGCCATCCGCAGCTCGACCTTGCCGTCTTTCAGATGCTCGATCTTGACCGCGCGGAAATCACGCGAGGGCGCCAGCCAGTAGCGGTAGGACTTTCGCGGATGGTCGACGCGCTCGACCCGCAGGGTCTCGAAATGCCCCGCCGGCGTCTCGACGGTTTCGCGCGCCGTGACCGCGAAGCGGTAGCTGCGCACATGATCATCGTCGATCATCGTGAACGTCGCTTCGGGTCGGCTGGTGTCGCTGGCATGCTGCACTGCCCACAGTCGAACGGCTTCACGAATGACAAAGCGGTCGTAGACCACGCCTTCGAACGGACGCAGGCTCAGCTCGCCGGCGCGCAGCACGCGGACCACGCTCTTCTTCCAGTCGAACTCCAGCGAAAAATTGTCCTTGTTTCGCTTGTCATTCTGATAGGCGAAGCGCTGGGCGCGGATCTGGCCATTGACCACGCAGAACTCGCTGGTCTCGCGCGGTGCGCCGTAGGTCCAGCGCACGATCGCAACCGGATCGGTGGTGGACTCATAGCGGTAGCAGTCGTCGCCCAGCGGCGTCAGCCGGATCGTGCCCTCGCCCAGCGACACGCTGCCCCATTGCACCTGATAGCGATCCGTGCGCGCCTTCAGTGTATCCGCCGCGATCGCCGGCGCCGCCAACAGTCCCAGCAGCACCAGCATCCAGAAGCGCGTCGGGCGGCTCATCGGAAGTCCGCATCCAGCGCATCAAGCCCCAGCGGAGCCTTCAACGGCTGCCCTCGGAACCAGACGCCATCGGCGCGCAGCGCGAGCTGCCCCTCGGCCATCCAGCGCACCGCTTGCGGATAGATGCGCAGTTCGATTTCGTTCATGACACGGGCCCCCAGGGTCTCTGGCGTATCTTCGGGTTGCACCGTGAATCCGCCCTGAATGATCGAGGGGCCACCGTCCAATGCCTCGGTGACAAAGTGCACCGTCGCGCCGTGCTGACGATCACCAGCGGCCAGAACGGCCTCGTGCGTGCGCAGCCCGGGGTGGCGCGGCAGCAGCGAGGGATGGATGTTGAGCATGCGGCCGGCGAAGCGACGAATGAACACCGGCGTCAGGATGCGCATGAATCCGGCGAGCACGACCACGTCAGGCGCGTGCGCTGCCACCGCCTCGGCCAGCGCCGCATCGAAGGCTTCGCGGTCCGGGAAATCGCGATGCGACAACACCTGCGTCGGGATCGCCGCGCGACGAGCCCGCTCGAGCCCCTGCGCATCCATGCGATTACTGATGACCGCTGCAATCCGGGCCGGCAGGCGGCCTGCCGCCATCGCGTCGATCAGCGCCTGCAGATTGCGCCCTTGCCCGGAAATCAGGACGACCAGCGTTGCCGTCTCAGGCAAAGCGGACATCCTGCTTGCCCTTGACGATCTCGCCGAGATACCAGGGCTTGGTGCCGGACTTCTTCAAGCTGGCCATCGCCTTGTCGGCCTGCAGTCGCGGCACGATCAGCACAAACCCGATACCGCAGTTGAAGACGCGATACATCTCGTCCTGCGCTACCTTGCCGTGACGCTGTAGCCAATCGAAAATTTCTGGCTGATTCCAGCTGGCACGATCGATCACCGCGGCCACCCCTTTGGGGAAGCAGCGCGGCAGATTGCCGGGAATGCCGCCGCCGGTGATATGCGACATGCCGCGCACCGCGATGCCCTGCTCCAGCAGTTTCAGCACCGGCTTGACGTAGATGTGCGTGGGTGTCAGCAGCGTCTCCGCCAATGTGGACTTGCCGAACGGCTGATCGAGCTTCGCCTTGGAGACGGCCAGGATCTTGCGCACCAGCGAGTAGCCGTTGGAATGCGGGCCCGAGGACGGCAGTGCGATCATCACGTCACCGGCCTTGATCTTGCTGCCGTCGATCAGCTTGGACTGTTCAGCGACAGCCACGCAGAAGCCGGCAAGGTCGAAATCACCCTGGGCATACATGCCCGGCATCTCGGCGGTCTCGCCCCCGACCAGCGCGCAACCCGCGAGTTTACAGCCCTGCGCGATGCCCTTGATCACCTGAGCCGCCACACGCTGCTCCAGCTTGCCGGTGGCGTAGTAGTCCAGGAAGAACAGCGGCTCGGCCCCGGAGACCAGCACATCGTTGACGCACATCGCGACCAGGTCCTGACCAAGCCCTTGCACCAGACCGGTATCGATGCCCAGCCGGAGCTTGGTGCCGACGCCATCGGTGCCACTGACCAGAACCGGCTTCTTGTACTTCTTCGGCAGGCTGACCAGCGCACCGAAGCCCCCGACCCCCGCGAGCACCTCCGGGCGGCGCGTCGACTTGACGATCTTCTTGATGTCGTCGACCAGCGCGTCGCCAGCGTCGATATCCACGCCCGCATCACGATAGGTCAGGCCGGAGGATGTGCTCATGAAGGGGTACTCGAGAAAAGCCGTCGCCGGCGGGGATGCATCAGGATCGGCTGTCATTTTAGCGGGGCCGCTTCCATAATTTGGCGATGAACCGCCTCGCGCCTGCATTTCTGTGCATTTGTGCCTTATTCCTGACCGCTCCGGCAGGCGCTCAGGTGCCGCTGCCGGCCACAGCGCCGGTTATCAACCTCTATGAAGGCCGGGTGCCGGTCACCGATCAGTCCGGCGCGGCGCGCGAGGCCGCCTTGCGCGCCGCGCTCAGTCAGGTGATCCAGCAGCTCGGCGGCGATCCCACCCTGGCGGCACAAGGCATGGTCGCGCGCGCCTCGCAACTGGTACAGCGCTACGGCTACGAGGTGGATACGAACACCCGCCAGCTGCAGCTGGTGGCCGCCTTCGATCCCCGCGCCGTCGACGCGCAACTGCGGGCGCTCAGCGGCAGCCCCGCCGTGCCGGACGAGGAGGTCCGCATGACCGTCTCTGGCGTCGACAATGCCCAGGACTACGCTCGGGTCGTGCGCCAGCTCAAGAGCCTGCCCGGCGTCAGCCGCGTGCAGGTGGTCGCCGCCTCCGGCAGCCAGCTGGACCTGCGCCTGCGCGCTCAGGGCGGCAGCGGCCGGATCAGCGGCGCCCTGCTCGCCAGCGCCAGCCTGACGCCGGAAGCCCCGGCGCCCGGCACCGAGCTGGCCTACCGCCTGCGCTGAGCGCCCCTGCCCCATGAACTCCGCATTGCGACAACATTGGCCCTGGTACGTCGCCGGCCTCGCACTGATCGCGCTGCTCTGGCTGCTCGGCCCGATCCTGATGCCCTTCGTCATCGGCGCGGCGCTCGCCTATATCGGCGATCCACTGGTCGACTGGATGGAGCGCAGGCGCCTGTCGCGCACCCTGTCGGTGGCCATCGTCTTC
>JBEIOK010000132.1:0-7541 GCA_040377605.1 Nevskiaceae bacterium
ATCGGGCCGCCGTCGCCGAAGTAGCCCCAGCCGATCGCGAGGCTGTACATGCCGGCGGCACGCGCCGCGTCGATGTCGCGCTTATCGTCGCCCACATAGATACAGTCGCTGACGTCGAGCTGCAGCCGTGCGCAGGCCAGCTGCAGCGAGTCGGGAGCGGGCTTGGGCCTGGCAACGTCATCGGCGCTGATCATGCAGGCGGCTTGCGCCGACAGCTGCAGGTCATCCATCAGCGGCCGTGTCAGCCACGAGGGCTTATTGGTGACAACGCCCCAGACCGCGCCGCGGGCCTGGATCGTGGCCAGAACCTCGGCCATGCCGTCGAACAGGCGGGAGGCACGGCTCAGATGTGTGCGGTAGTACGCCAGGAAGCGGTCGCGATGCCGCGGAAAGTCGGCATGATCCGGCGTCAGGTCCAGCGCCACCCGCAGCAGACCGCGCGCGCCGGCCGAGGCGACCGGACGGTAGTCAGCCTCCGGCAGCGGAGGCAGTCCGAGGTCGGCGCGGACTAGGTTGGCCGCATGTCCCAGATCCGGCGCGGTGTCGACGAGCGTGCCGTCTAGGTCAAACAGCACCGCCTTCATGCGGGCTTCACGCAATGCATCAGGTAGTTGACGTCAAGATCGTCGGCGAGCTTGGCCGAGCGCAACACCGGGTTGTAACGCAGGCCCTTGAGGCCGCGGACTTCGAGGCCGGCAGCGCGGGCCCAGGCGTCCAGTTCGGACGGTCGAATGAACTTGGCGTAGTCGTGCGTGCCGCGCGGAATCAGGTTGGCCACGTACTCGGCGCCGAGAATCGCGAGCGCGAAGGCCTTGGGGTTGCGGTTGATCGTGGAAAACACCACGGTGCCGCCCGGCTTGACCAGACGTGCGCAGGCCGCGACCACCGACTCCGGCCGCGGTACGTGCTCCAGCATCTCCAGGCAGCAGACCAGATCAAACGTCGCGGGCGCTTCGATCGCGAGATCCTCGGCGGCGATCTGGCGGTACTCCGCCTTGCGCCCGGATTCCAGGCCATGCAGGCGTGCCACTTCGAGGACGTCCTGCGCGAGGTCGATGCCCAGCACCTGTGCCCCCTCGGCGACCAGGGCCTCACTGAGCAGGCCGCCGCCGCAGCCGATGTCGACCGCGCGCAGCCCCTTGAGCGGGCCGGTGGCCTGCGCGATGTAGCGCACGCGCGGTGGATTCAGCGCATGCAGGGGGCCCATTTCGCCGCGCGGGTCCCACCAGCGCGAAGCGAGGCGATCGAAGTTGGCGATCTCGTGTTGGTCAACGTTGTTCATGGCGACGCCATTGGCGTGAAGGGGCCCCGCGCACAGCGCACGGGGTGCAGCATTGCGAATCGTCGCAGCGGCGATGCGGAGCGGATCATGGCTTGATCTTCGCGCGCCATGCCTGCGCCTTGGCGAGGAGGGTGGATGCATCCAACGTGGTCAGTGCACCGTCACGCAGCAGCGCGCGCCCGGCGACATATGTATCGGTCACCTGATCGCGGCCGGCAGCGTAGACCAGCTGCGACAAGACGTTGTAGACCGGCTGCGCCGAGATGCCGCCGAGGTCGACCGCAATGAAATCGGCGGACTTGCCGACGCTCAGCGTGCCGATCTCGTTCTCCAGTCCCAGCGCCTGCGCACCGGCCAGCGTCGCCGCGCGCAACGCCTCGTGTGCTGGCATGGCACGCGCGTCGCCGGAAACGCCCTTGGCCAGCAGGGCAGCCGTGCGCATCTCGCCGAAGAGGTCGAGATCGTTGTTGCTGGCGGCGCCGTCGGTGCCGAGCGCGACGTTGACGCCAGCGCTGCGCAGCCGATGGACCGGACAAAAGCCGCTCGCCAGTTTCAGGTTGGATTCCGGGCAGTGCGCAACATGCACGCCGAGGCGCGCGGCGTCGGCGATCTCCTCGTCAGTCAGTTGCGTCATGTGAACCGCGATGAAGTCCGGGCCCAGCAGCGCCAGGTCCTGCAGCCGTTGCCACGGGCGCGGGCCACCGGCCTGCACCGCCATGTCGACCTCGGCGCTGGTTTCATGCACATGCATGTGGATGCCGATGCCGAGTTCGTCGGCGTACTGGCGTACCTTGCGCAGCGGTTCGTCCGAGACCGTATACGGCGCGTGCGGAGCGAAGATCGTGCGGATCAGGGGATCGCCCTTGAGCTGGTCATGCAGTTCCAGACCCTTGTGCAGGTATTCATCGGCGGTAGCGGCCCAGGCCGTCGGAAAATCGAGCACGATCAGGCCGACGGTGAGCCGCAATCCAGCGCTGCGCGCGGCGCGGACCGTGGCATCCGGAAAGAAGTACATGTCGTTCACGCAGGTAACGCCGCCACGGATCATCTCGGCGAAGGCCAGGCGCGCGCCGTCTTCGCAGAACGCCGGACTGACATGCACGCCTTCAGCCGGCCAGATGTGATTCTGCAGCCAGTCCATCAGCGGCAGATCGTCGGCCATCCCGCGCAGCAGGGCCATCGCGGCGTGGCTGTGCGTATTCACCAGGCCCGGCATCAGGGCATGGCGGTCCAGGATGCGCGTCTCGCGCGCGTGATACCGCGTCTGTGCCTCCGCCTTCGGCATCACCGCGACGATGCGGCCTTGATCCACGATCAGGGCGTGCTGTTCCAGGACAATGCCTGCAGGCTCGATCGGCACCAGCCAGCGGGGCGCGACCATCAGGTCAACGGTCTGCATTGGGAGAAGGACGGGAGCTGATTAGAATGACGGACCCAAGTTTACCGGAAGCGGCCATGCCCTCTGCCGTAGAACCCATTCTCTGGACCGGCACCTGCGTGCGGTTGCTCGACCAGCGCGTGCTGCCGCAGGACCTGCGCTACCTCGACTGCCACACAGCGGGCGAGGTCGCGGACGGCATCCACAGCATGGCGGTGCGGGGCGCGCCGGCCATCGGGATCGCGGCCGCGTATGGACTGGTCCTGGCCCTGCGAGCCGACGCGGAGGGTTTCGAGCGCGCCTTTCAGGTCCTCGCCGAGTCGCGTCCGACCGCGGTCAACCTGCGCTGGGCGTTGGAGCGCATGCGGGGCGTATGGCTGCAGTCCCGAGACGTCGATGCCCTGGAGCGCGAAGCGGTTGCGATCCATGCCGAGGATCTGGCGCAGAACCTGCGGATGGGGGCGCTGGGTGCCGCACTGATGCCGTCGAATGCGCGCGTCGTCACCCATTGCAACACCGGCGCGCTGGCCACTGGTGGACACGGTACGGCGCTGGGCGTGATCCGCTCGGCACACGCCCTGAACAGAATTGCCTGCGTGTACAACACCGAGACACGCCCTTGGTTACAGGGCGCGCGGTTGACGGCCTGGGAGCTGCAACAGGAGGGGATTCCCGCGAAGCTCGTCGCCGACGGCGCAGTGGCACATCTCATGACGCGGGAATCGATCGACTGGGTGATCGTTGGGGCCGACCGCATCGCCGAGAACGGCGATACCGCCAACAAGATCGGGACCTATGCGCTCGCGGTGGCGGCCAGGCGTCATGGCGTGAAGTTCATGGTCGTGGCGCCGAGCGGCACCTTCGATCTGCGCTGCCGCGGCGGGGCGGACATCCCGATCGAGGAGCGTACGTCGACGGAGCTGACCGAGTTCCGCGGTCAGGCGATTGCGCCGAAAGGCTACGATGCCTTCAACCCGGTGTTCGACGTCACGCCAGCCGAGTTGATCGACGCGATTGTCTGTGAGCGCGGGGTGATTGAAGGGCCAACCCGCGAAAAAATCCGGGCCATGCTGAACTGAGCCTGCGCCGCACCCTGCGGCCGTATCGGTTGGCGAACGACACGTGAGGCGCCACGGTTTCGCCTCCCGGCTGCGACCTCGGGTAAGATCACGTCGCTTCCGACGCTGCACGCCAACATACCGCCGACCACTCGCATGCTGCTGACCCGCCTCCGCACGATGCAAACCACCGCCTGGTTCGGGTGGTTGCTGCTGCTGGTGCTGGCGCGCGGCATGCTCGCCCCTGGGTTCATGCCGGCTTTTGGCGCCGGCGGCGTCTCGATCCAGATGTGCAGCCCCCAGGGCCAGCAGGCACTGTGGATCGGCGGCGAACTTGCCGAAAGTCACGGTTCTCTCGATTGCCCCTTTGGTCTGTCGCTGGGGCTCGCGGCACTGCCCTCGGTCCCCTCGCTCCTTGACGTCGCACGCCGCCAGGAGGCGCCGCAGTTGCCGGTGTCGACGGTTGCGGTGTCAGCAGTTGCTGCGGTCTATCAGGCCCGCGGGCCTCCCGCTTTCTCCTGAGTTTCGCGCAAGCGCCGGGTCGTCTGACGATCCGTTCATGACGCGTGGCCCTCCGGGGTCACTCTTGGGAGTGTTCAAAACATGTCGTGCCTCATTCGACAGCCACTGATGATGGCTGTCCCCCTGTTGTTGTCAGTCTCGGCCGTTCAGGCCGAACCCTCGCTCGAGGTTGCCGCTGCGCCGACGGTGCTGCCCGAAGTGGTCGTCGAAGGCCAGCGGCCCAGCGAAAACGGTGCGCTGGAGAGCGCCCGCGAATCGATCCGCCAGACCCCTGGCGGCGTCGATCTGGTTCCCGCCGAGCGTTTCGAGGACGTCTACGCCCTCAACCTGCGCGAGGTCCTTCGCTATACCCCGGGGGTCTTTGCGCAGCCGCGCTTTGCCGAGGAAACACGCCTGTCGATCCGCGGCTCGGGCCTGGGGCGCTCCAATCACCTGCGCGGTGTGCTGCTGCTGCTCGATGGCGTGCCGATCAACCTCCCGGACGGCTTTGGCGATTTCCAGGAGCTGGATCCGCTGAGCGTGCGCTACGCCGAGGTCTACAAGGGCGGCAACGGCCTGCGGTATGGCAGCTCGGCGCTGGGCGGTGCAATCAATTTCGCAATGCCGACCGGGCGCAGCGCGGCGCAACCGAATCTGCTGCGTCTGGAAGGTGGCAGCTTCGATACGTACCGCGAGCATCTGGCCGTGGCGCGGGCCTACGATCAGCTCGATTTCTATGCGGCGGCAACCGCAAACCAGGCAGAGGGCTTCCGCGATCAGAGCCGTACCGACAATCGTCGATTCAATGGCAACGTGGGCTATCGCTTTGGCAACGGGGTGGAGACGCGCTTCTATCTGAATGCCAATGACATCAATCAGCAGATCCCGGGCACGATCAGCTACGACGCGGCGCTGGATGATCCGGAGTCGGTGGTGCCGACGTCCAAGACCTTCGACACCGGACGCGATGTCGACTCAGTGCGACTTTCCAACCGCACCTCGCTGGCGCTGGGCGGCGGCTTGCTGGAGACCGGAGGGTATTTCTTCCACAAGAAGCTCTACCACCCGATCACCGGCATCGTCATTGACCATGAAGGGGACTTCTACGGCGCTTTCGCACAATGGCGACGCGATGCGCAGCTCGCGGGTCTGCGCAACGAGTTGACGCTGGGCGCTCGCTGGGGCAGCGGACACAACAACGCCAAGGTCTTTGCCAACGTCAACGGCGGTCAGCGTGGTGCGCAGAGTGCGAATGCCGACGAGAAAGCCTCCGAAGCCAACCTCTATGCCGAGAACCGTCTGTGGCTGGTGCCGTCGGTGGCGCTGATTGTCGGCGGGCAGGGCATCAGCGCAACGCGCGACTACACCGACAACGTCAATCCGGCCGAGTCCGAGACGCGGCATTTCGACGGGGTCAGCCCCAAGGTCGGCGTGCTGTGGCAGGCGGACGCGCACACGCAGGTCTTCGCCAACGTCAATCGCAGCTTCGAGCCTCCCATCTTCGGTGATCTCAATCAGAACTCCGCGGTGGGCACCTGCGCCGGGACTGGTGCCGGCGGCTTTGCAGATATCGATGCGCAGAAGGCCTGGACGGCCGAACTGGGCACGCGCGGCGAGCGCGGCCGCGTGGCCTGGGATGTGTCGCTGTACCGTGCCGAGATTCGCGACGAGGTGCTGCAGAAGGCCTGCTCGCCGACGAATGCGATCCAGTTCAATGCCGATGACACTGTGCACCAGGGCATCGAAGCGGGCCTGAACCTGCGTCTGGTAACCGGTGCACTGGCCTCGGGTGACACCCTGAGTCTTCAGCAGGTCTATGCCTACGCCGACTTCCGCTTCGAGGGCGACGCCGTCTACGGTGACAACTCGCTGGCCGGTCAGCCGCGACATCACTACCAGGTTTTCCTGCGGTATGAGCACCCGTCGGGTTTCTTCATCGCGCCGGGCCTGGAGCGAGGCGCCACGGCGTTTTTCGCCGATTACGCCAACAGCTTCGCGCTGCCGGCGTACACGGTGTGGAACCTCAGCACCGGGCTGGATCTGCCGGGCGGTGTGAGCCTGTTCCTGGAAGGTCGCAATCTCGCCGATGAGCGCTACATCGGCAGTGTGTCGGCAACCACGGACTACGCAACCGCGACCAACCGCAACATTTTCTACCCGGGCGAGGGCCGCGCGGTGTACGGTGGTCTGCGCTGGGCCCTGGGCTCGTGAGCGCACGGATTGCGCGCTGGCACCGGCAACTGTCGATGGTTGCCGGGACCGCCCTGCTGATCTGGGCCGGCTCCGGATTGCTGCATCCGGTGATGTCGTGGACCAACCCTCGAGCGGCGGCGATGGCGCCGCCGCTCGAGGCGCCGCTGACAACGCCGGCTGTTGCGCTGGCCGACGCGGCGCGTCGACAAGGCGCTACGACCATCGGCTATGCCCGGCTGGTGTCGCAGGAGGGTGAAACCCTGTGGCAATGGACCCCGCCGGACCGGCTGCACTGGTTTTATGCTTCGGCTGCGGATGGTGAGCCGCGACCGCAGGCTGATGCGCGTCGCGCCGAGCTGCTGGCGCGGCATTACAGCGGAGAGGCTGCGGCAGCGGTGCTGTCGGCGGAGCGGATCGATGCGTTCGATGTCGCGTACCCCGCGGTCAATCGGTTGCTGCCGGTCTGGCGGGTGCGCTTCGACCGGCCGGATCAGCTGACCGCGTATGTCCACACCGGAGAGGATCGGCTGGCCTCGCTCAACGACCGGCGCAAGACCGTGCTGTTGATGCTGTTCCAGACCCTGCACACCTGGCACTGGCTGGACGGCGTCGAAGGCGTGCGCCTGTCACTGATCGGCCTGGCAATTCTCAGTGTGCTGGCGATGGCCATGCTGGGCGGGGCGCTGGTGCTGCTGCGTCGGCAGGGTCCCATGGGGACCCGGACGCGACGCGTGCACCGGTTGCTGGCCTGGGGAGTCTGGGGGCCGGCCCTGATGCTGGGGGTCAGCGGCCTGTTTCATCTGGGGATGCAGACTTCGTTGCGCAGGTCACCCCCGGCCACGCCACCGGGCATCACCCTGACGGCCTTGCCGGTACTGGCCGAGGCACCGCAACGGATGAGCCTGCTGGTGCTGCCGGAGGGACAGGGGGTCTGGCGGATCCAGCATCAGGACCAGAGTCGCTGGGTCGATGCCCGTGAGGGGACGGTACTGGCACTCGACGACGCGGCCATGGCGGCGCGACTTGCCGGCCTGCCGCCGGGCACGCCGGCCGAGCAGCAGATGCGCTTCAGCGCCGAATATGGCTTCGCCAACCGTCGCCTGCCGGTCTGGCGCCTGGAGGATGGCAG
>JBEIOK010000090.1:0-10683 GCA_040377605.1 Nevskiaceae bacterium
AGCGTCAGGAACCGGCGCCGGCCGGGATCCACGCCTTGATTGCTCATTGAACAGTCCCTTCGAGGAGATGATTTTGAAACCGCTTGGATGCGGGTGCAGGCGCCTGCCGAACCGGCATTGGGTAACGCGCCCCCAGCAAACTGCAACAGTATAGCGGCCCCGGCCACGCGGACGTAAGCGCTGGCGCCGCGTTTTTTGGGGAAGGCGGCTCAGGACAGCAGGCCACGCAGGGCGGCGAAGCGCACGACTTCGGCGGTATTGCGCAGGGCCAGCTTCTCCATCATCCGGGCGCGATGGTTCTCGGCCGTCTTGACGCCGATATCAAGAATCTGCGCGATTTCCTTGGTGGTCTTGCCCTGGATGACCAGATGAAAGGTCTCGCGCTCGCGCGCCGTCAGGCTGGCGTAGGGGTCGGCGTTGATGTCGCGGCCGCGGTGCTGGCGCTCGGCCATCGCCTTGGTCGCTCGCGGACCGAAATAGGGCTTGCCACCATGGATCGACTTGATCGCCGTCATCAGCTCGGCGACCGAGGTGTCCTTGTTCAGGAAGCCGTGGGCGCCGGCGCGCAGGATCGGCAGGATGTACTCGTCCTCCTCATGCACTGTGAGCACCAGCGTGCGCGTGCCCGGCAACTCGGCGCGCACGCGCTTGACCACCTCCAGACCTGACAGGCGGGGCATCGAGATATCGGTGACGACGATATCCGGCTGCGTCTTCAACGCCAGGTTCATCGCGTCGAGGCCGTCGGCGGCCTGCGCCACGACCTGGCATTCCCCGGTCTCCTCGAGCATCGACACCAGGCCTTCGCGGACGATGGTGTGGTCGTCTACGACCAGAAGGCGGATCGGGATCATGAGCGGGAAGAGAAGGGCGAGGAAGGGTCTTCGACGTCTGCAGCGTCCAGGGCGAGCATTAATTGGACCACAGTCCCCTCTCCTGGTGCCGAACGCAGCTCGATGCGTCCGCCAAAAAGCTCGGCGCGATCGCGCATGCCGCGCAGTCCGCCGCCGACGCGGCCTGGCGCGGCCATCTGGTTGGCATCGAAGCCTCGGCCCTGGTCCTCGACACGCAGGGTCAGCGTATGGCCGCGGCAGGCCAGCACCACGCGCGCGCTGCGAGCCTCGCTGTGACGGATGACATTGGTCAGTGCTTCCTGGGTCACGCGAAATACCAGGGTCTCAACGTCCGGATGCAGGCGGCGCTCGTCGAGGCTGGACTGCACCTCGATGTTCAGCCCCGTGCGCTCGGCCAGCGTGCGGGCCAGCCAGGTCAAGGCGGGGTCCAGGCCCAGGTCATCGAGCAGAGTTGGGCGCAACAGGCGCGACAGCTCGCGCGTGTCGTGCAGGGCGCCGCGGGTCAGGTCGAGCGCGTCGGCCAGGCGGTGCAGCAGGCCGAGATTGCCGGCCAGCGTGGCGTCATCGACGATGCGCTGGACCTGATTGGCCAGTGCGGTTAGCGTCTGGCCAAGACCGTCGTGCAGCTCGCGCGCCAGACGTCGCCGCTCCTCTTCCTGGACATGCCAGACAGATTTGGCCAGTGTGCGAAAGCGTTTCTCGCTGCGAACGACCGACTGCAGCAGACGCTGATTGTCGACGGTCAGCTCATGGACCTGCCGCAGTACGGCCTGGCGGAAATCTTCAGCCTCGGCCAGCCGCAGTTCGGCAGCGGCAGGGGTGTCGCTGGCCGCCGGATCGCGCGCCCGCTCCATGGAATGAATCAGCCGGCCGACGGGGGCAGTGCGTTGAGTCGTGCTTCCAGCCGGCTCAGCGCGCACTGCTGGCTGGCAGCGGCCAATGCCAGTTCGGCCTGGCCGGCGAGCGCGCCCAGAATCTCGAAATCGAGTGCCGACAGCGCGCGCGGCTTCCTCTCGTTGAGCAGGACCAGCGCACCGCGCTGACGTGCGCCCAGTTCCAGCGGCAGGCTGACGACGGTCGGCGGCGGGATATCGCCGCTGGCGGGCGGCGGACAGGGCATCGGCAGCCCCGCAGGGTCGCCCAGACCGATCTGGCGCTGGGCCAGCGCACAGTGAATCGATCTGGCCGCAAGCCCCAGCAGCGGGTCGAGGAGGTCACGCGGCCGCAGGCCGCGAATGCTGGCGACTTCCAGCGTCGTTTCCTCGCGCAGCACCACGACAAAACCGCGGTCTGCTCCGATCAGGTCGCAGGCGGATCGCAGTGTGTTGTTCAGGATGGTGCGCGCAGGCTGGTCTTGCGCAATGTCATGCCAGCCCAGATCGAGTGAGCGGTGATCTGCCGAGCCCTGACGCCGGCTGCGGCCGGTGAGGCTCTTGCGGGTGATGCCAAGCACATCGCGCATGGGCGCGATGATGAAGCGTCGGGTCGCTGTCACTGCATCCTCCAGCTTGAACCGTGGCAGCGAGCAAGCTCCATGCCAGGGGTGCCGTGACGGTCGTAACCGTCGACGATCAGTATGGTGGGCAGGAGTGTATCAATCCGGTGCACGACCGCAAGGCGCCCGTGAAGTTCATTCTGATTCGTCTAGTCCCAGCTTCTTGATGCGATAGCGCAGCGCGCGAAACGACATGCCCAGCAATTCCGCGGCGCGGGTCTTGTTGTAGCGCGTCTTCTCCAGCGCTTCGCGGATGGCACGCTTCTCCATGGCCTCGATCTGGTTCTCCAGGCCGCTGCCGCCCGCGTTGGGCGGTGCGGCGCCGTCGCGCAGCTGCAGGTCGGCAACGTCAATGCGGCCGTCCTCGCAGAGCGTCATCGCGCGTTCCAGCACGTTCTCCAGTTCGCGCACATTGCCCGGGAATGGGTACTGACGCAGCGCGGCCAGGGCCGCGGCATCCAACGCCGGCGGTTGCGGTAGATCCATTTCTCGCCCCAGCCGCTCGAGGATGTGTTGCGCCAGCAACGGAATGTCCTGGGCACGGTCGCGCAGTGCGGGGGTGCGCACCTCGATCACATTGAGACGGTAGTAGAGGTCCTGGCGAAACTGCCCGCTGGCGACCAGCGCGGCAAGATGCTTGTGGGTGGCCGAGATCACCCGCACGTTGACCGAGACCTCGGCCTCGCTGCCCACCGGACGCACGGCGCGTTCCTGCAGGGCGCGCAGCAGCTTGACCTGCATGTGGGCGGGCAGGTCGGCCACCTCGTCAAGGAAGAGTGTGCCGTTCTCCGCGGCCTGAAACAGGCCCTGCTTGTCGCGGTGTGCGCCGGTGAAGCTGCCGCGCAGGTGGCCGAAGAACTCGCTTTCCATCAACTCGGCGGGAATCGCGCCGCAGTTGACGGGCACGAAGGGGCCGGCGGCGCGCGGTCCACGGGCATGGATCAGCTTGGCGACCAGCTCCTTGCCGGTACCGGATTCACCCGCGATATGGACCGGCGCCTGCGAGCGCGCGAGGCGTTCGACGAGACTGCGCAACTGGCGGATCGATTCATGCTCGCCGAGCAGTCCGCCGCTGTCGGTGCCGGCCTCCCGCGGGCGCAGACGCAAGGCGGTATCCACCAGCTTGCGCAACATCGCCAGGTCCACGGGCTTGGAGACAAAATCGAAGGCACCGGCCTTGAGGCTCTCGACGGCGGCTTCGGCGTTGCCATGCGCGGTGATGACGGCGACCGGGGTCTGCGGAAACTGGCGCTGGATGTGCGAGACCAGCTCGATCCCGTTGCCATCGGGCAGACGCATGTCGGTGATGCACAGGTCGAAGCGCGAGGCGGCCAGACGGGCATGTGCCTCGGCGATCGTGGCGGCGGAATCGGTCGCGAGCCCCATGCGCGACAGTGCGATTTCGACCAGCTCCCGGATGTCCGGTTCGTCGTCAACGATCAGGATGTGGGCTTTGCTCATGCGGCGGGCAAGGGGGCGGGCGGGGCCGCGAACACGATGCGGAAGCAGGCGCCTCGTGGCCGCGGCAAGTAGCTTAGGCGGGCATGATTGTATTCGCAGAGTTCGCGTGACAGATAAAGCCCCAGACCGGTGCCGGCCTGATGCGTCGTGAAGAAGGGCTCGAACACGCGGTCACGCAACTCGGGCGGGATGCCGGGGCCGTCGTCCGTGATATCCAGCCAGACGCCCTCGCCAGCGGCGCCGCTGCCTGCGCGCAGGCTGACATGTGCCGCGCTACCGGCATGCGATCCGTGTTCGAAGCTGTTGTCCCACAAGTTGAACAGCACCTGTTGCAGGTGATCGGGATCGAAGTGCACGACCAGGGTGGGTGGAACATCGAGCGTGGCCATCGCACGCGGCTGCTGGCCATGACTCTCCTGGTAGACCGCCAGTGTCTGCTGCAGCCAGCGCTGCAGCGGCAGGCCGATGCGCCGGGACGGGTCGCGCCGTGATAGTTCCAGTACGTCGCGCACGATGCGATCGATGCGCACCGCATGTCGCTGCACCATGTCCAGCAATCGCCGATCCTCGCCAGCCAGGGCCGGAGACTCGGCCAGCAGTTGCCCGGCCTGCGTGATGGCCGCCAGAGGATTGCGGATTTCATGTGCGATGTTGGCAGACAGTCGCCCCAGCGCTGCCAGCTTCATCTGCAGGGCCTGCTCGCGCAGATGGGCTGCGTCCTCGAGCAAGATCAGCACCGGGGTCTCGCGGCCCCAGCCCAGATAGGTGAAGCGTGGAATCAGTTCACGCCCGCCATCGTGCTCGGTATAGGGCTCGGTGGCGCGCGGCGCGCCGGCGTGCCACTGCTGCAGCCGCGCAGCCAGACGCGGCAGGGTTTCTTCCAGTGCGCGCCCGGAGGTCGCGTCGGGCCCGAGCAGACGCCGGGTTGCCGCATTGACGGTGCGGATGCGGCGCTCGGCATCGACCACCAGCACGCCGGTCTGCATGGCCTCGATGATGTTCTCGTTGAGCCGCGACAGGTTGACGAATTCCGAACCGACGCGCTCGGCGACGGCCTCGCTGCGACGCGCGCGCTGCGCCACCGTGTTGGTCACCAGCGCACTGGCGAAGAAGGCCAGCCCTAGGAGCCCCGCCTGCGAGAACTCGCCACTGTCCAGGTACAGCGACTGGATCTGGCGCAGGCTTTCCTCGCCAAAGATCGCCAGGGTCGCGACTGCCGCATGCACGATGGCCATCCGAGGTGTCAGCACCAGACTGCAGCCCACCAGGGGTGTCAGGATCAGTACGCCCAGGCCGCTGGAGACCCCGCCGGTGATGTACACCAGCAGCGTCAGCAGCAGCAGATCGACGCCGAACTGGAGGTGGGCCTGCAGGCGCAGGGGCGGTGCGCGGGCGACCACCAGCAGCATGAACACCGTCGAAATCAGGGCGTAGATCAGACAGCCCCAGGAAAAGGCGGCCTGCGGCACCAGGTCGAAGAAATCCGGTGCAAACCCCGATCGGTAGAGCCCGTACAGCGTGGCCACCAGCAGCAGCCGGTAGGGGCCCAGCACACCCAGCACCCGCCAGTCCTCGGTGCGTGTCGGCAGTGAAATCAGGCCGACGCTCATGGCGGGCTCGCGGGCGGCGGCTGCTTCACTCGCTGCAGCGTCCGCAGCGACCGGAGGATGACAGCGTCCCTGCGGGCGCGTGGACGCCGCAAGCGACGCATCGCGCCATCGGCTCATAGCCGGGCGTCGGCGGCGCCGGCGGCGCATCCTCGTGCCGGATCTGGGGCTTGAAGCTCTTGTAGAGCTTCCAGATGAGCCAGACGGCACCCAGTAGCAGCAAGACACGGAATAGATTCATGGGTCAATCCTTCTTTCGCATCAGTTTAAGCCGACAAACTGGTGATAAGAATGTCAGCGTCATTTTTGCTTCCCGTTCTGCGCTGCGCGAGAATGCCGCGCGATCCACGATGAGCCCCTGAGGAAACGGCATGAATCTGCACGAGTATCAAGCCAAAGAGTTGTTCGCACGCTACGGTATCCCGGTGCCGCAGGGAGTTCTGGCGTCAAGTCCGGAGGCCGCGCGTGCCGCAGCCAAGCAGCTCGGGACCGACAAGGTCGTGGTCAAGGCGCAGGTCCATGCGGGTGCGCGCGGCAAGGCCGGCGGCGTCAAGCTGGTCAGCGGTCCGGACGCCGCGGAGGAAGCCGCCAAGGCCATGCTGGGGCGCAATCTGGTCACGATCCAGACCGACGCCAAGGGCTTGCCGGTCAACTCGGTGTGGGTCGAGAAACCGTCCAACATCGCGCGTGAGCTGTACCTGTCGGCGCTGGTTGATCGTACCCAGGAAAAGATCGTGTTCATGGCCTCGCCGGACGGCGGCATGGATATCGAGAAGGTCGCACATGAGACGCCGGAGCGCATCAAGCATGTCTTCGTGTCTCCGGCAGCGGGTCTGCAGCCGTATCAGGCGCGCCAGCTTGCCTTCTTCATGGACCTGAACAAGGAGCAGGCGGATCAGTTCACCAAGGTACTGATGGGCCTGTATCGCATCTTCACCGAGTGCGACGCCTCGCTGGTCGAGATCAATCCGCTGATCGTCACCGCCGAAGGCAATGTCATGGCGCTCGACGGCAAGCTCAATTTCGACGACAACGCCCTGTTCCGGCAGAAGGCGATTGCCGAACAGCGTGACCCTTCTCAGGAAGACGAGCGCGAGCGTCTCGCTTCGAAGTACGACCTCAACTACGTCACGCTGGAAGGCAACATCGGCTGCATGGTCAACGGCGCGGGCCTGGCGATGGCGACGATGGATATCGTCAAGCTGCACGGCGGCCAGCCGGCGAACTTCCTCGACGTCGGCGGCGGCACCACGGCGGAAAAGGTCACGGAAGCCTTCAAGCTGATCACCGCGAGTCCCGAGGTGAAGGCGATCTTCATCAATATCTTCGGCGGCATCGTGCGCTGCGATCTGATTGCCGAAGGCATCATCGCTGCAGTCAAGCAGGTCGGCCTCAAGATTCCCGTCGTCGCACGACTGCAGGGCACCAACATGGAGAAGGGGCAGGCGATGCTGCGCGAATCCGGCCTGGCCGTGACGCCGGTCTCCGATCTCACCGAAGCCGCACAGACCGTTGTGCGTCTGGCGCAGGGGAAGTAAGCACATGTCCATCCTGATCGACAAAACGACCCGCGTCATCTGCCAGGGTTTCACCGGCAAGCAGGGCACCTTTCATTCCGAGCAGGCCATCGCCTACGGCACCAAGATGGTCGGCGGCGTCTCGCCCGGCAAGGGTGGCGGCACGCATCTGAACCTGCCGGTGTTCAACACCGCGCATGATGCGGTGAAGGCCACCGGTGCGGACGCGACGATGATCTACGTGCCGGCGCCCGGTGCGGCCGATGCGATCCTCGAGGCGGCCGACGCGGGCATCAAGGTGATCATCTGCATCACGGAAGGCATTCCGGTGATCGACATGATCAAGGTCAAGGCGGCGCTGCGCGCGCAGTACCCGCAGTCGGTGCTGGTCGGACCGAACTGCCCCGGCGTCATCACGCCGGGACAGTGCAAGATCGGCATCATGCCGGGCCACATCCACAAGCCGGGCAAGATCGGCATCGTGTCGCGTTCCGGCACGCTGACCTACGAGACCGTGCATCAGACCACGCAGAACGGGTTGGGTCAGTCGACCTGTGTCGGCATCGGCGGCGATCCGGTGCGCGGCCTCGGCTTCATCGACGTGATCTCGATGTTCGAGCAGGATCCCGCGACCGAGGGCATCATCATGGTCGGCGAGATCGGGGGGTCCTCCGAAGAGGAGGCGGCCGAGTACATCAAGGCCAACGTCAAGAAGCCGGTCGTCGCCTATATCGCGGGGGTGACCGCGCCGCCGGGCAAGCGCATGGGCCATGCCGGCGCCATCATCGCCGGCGGCAAGGGCACGGCCGACGAAAAGTTCGCCGCACTCGAAGCGGCGGGCGTCAAGACGGTGCGGTCCCCGGCCGATCTGGGTGCTGCGATGCAGTCGCTGCTCAAGTAAACCTCCTCACACGATGCGACGCGGCGGCCCTTACGGCCGCCGCAGTCGTTTCCGGGTAAGCTTTTCCCACCATGCCGCAACCGCTCACGCTCGCGCTCGCCCAACTCAACCTCTGGGTTGGTGACGTCGAAGGTAACGTCGACAAGATCATCGCTGCTGCGGCGCGCGCGCGCGACGAACTGCGCGCAGACCTGATCGCCTGTCCGGAGCTGTCGTTGATCGGATACCCGCCGGACGATCTGCTGCAGCGCTCGGCGATGCCGCGCGTCATCGAGGAGGGCGTGCAGCGGCTCCTGCGTGAGGTGCGCGGCATCACCCTGATCGTCGGTCTGCCGGAATATGCGACCGAAGGCGGACAGAAAGCACTTTTCAATGCGGCCTATGTCATCCGGGATGGCGTGGTCGTGGCCCGGACGCGAAAGCAACTGCTGCCGAACTATGGCGTATTCGACGAACGTCGACATTTCCGGCCTGGCCGCGACACGCTGGTCTTTGATCACGCCGGATACCGCATCGGACTGTGTATCTGCGAGGACATCTGGGGCGCCGCTCCTGCAGCGGCGGCTAGGGCGGCTGGCGCCGAGTTGCTGATCAACATCAATGCCTCCCCCTTCGATCTGCACAAGTCTGCAGATCGGCGTCGCGTCTTCGATTCGCGCATCGCCGAAACCGCGCTGCCGATCGCTTACGTCAACTGCGTCGGCGGTCAGGATGACGTGGTGTTCGATGGCGACTCGACGGCGGTCGATGCCGACGGCCGCGTGTCGTTCGCCGCCCCGTTGTTCGAGGAGGGCGTGTACGCCTTGCACTATGCCGACGGCCGCTGGCTCGGCGGCAGCGTGCGCGACGAGGCGCCAGTGGAGGCAATCGTATACCGCGGACTCGTGCAGTCGGTGCGCGACTACGTCAATCGCAATGGATTTCCGGGTGCGCTGGTGGGCATGTCCGGCGGGATCGACTCGGCGCTGGTGGCTGCCATCGCTGCCGACGCCCTGGGGCCCGAGCGGGTATGGGGCGTCTCGCTGCCTTCCCGCTACACGCTGGATATGTCCAACGACGATGCTCGCCTCGAGGCCGAGGCGCTGGGCATCCGCTACTCGCGATTGCCGATCGAACCGGCGGTCGATGCGTTTACCGAAACCCTCGCGCCCAGCTTTGCCGGCCGTGCTGTCGATCTGACCGAGGAGAATCTGCAATCGCGCTGTCGCGGCGTGATGCTGATGGCCCTGTCGAACAAGTTCGGGCACGTCGTCCTGACCACGGGCAACAAGTCGGAGATGGCGGTGGGTTATGCGACGCTGTACGGCGATATGTGCGGCGGCTTCGCGCCGATCAAGGATGTCTACAAGACACTGGTCTACCGCTTGAGCGTCTATCGCAACACCCTGTCGCCGCCCGGTCAGCCGGCGATTCCCGTGCGCGTGATCACGCGTCCCCCTAGCGCCGAACTGCGTCCGGACCAGAAGGATTCGGATTCACTGCCACCCTACGAGGTGCTGGATCCGCTGCTGGAACTCTATGTCGAAAACCAGCTGTCGATCTCCGAGATCGTGCGGCGTGGCTTTGACGAGGCGACCGTCAAGCGGGTCGCTGCGCTGGTGCGGCGCTCGGAGTACAAGCGCCGACAGGCGCCCCCGGGGCCCAAGGTGACGCGCTGTGCGTTTGGCCGCGAGCGCCGCTATCCACTAACGGCGCAGTACGGCGACATCTGACTCTTGCGGCTTTGCCGCACCGCAGGGGCGTGACTCAGGGCGTGACAGGCGCAGCCTGGGTCGTCGGCGCGTCGTCGTAAGGCTCCATGTAGACGCGCAGCGTGCCGAGCTTGTGCTCGCCGGCATTGCCGGTGTCGGGCGCCGCAGTGGAGGTCATCGGCGGCGGCTGCATCAGCGAGCCCGCGTCCGCTGCCGTTGCAACCTCGGTCTGTTGCTGCGGGATCACGATCTCGTAGCCGGCTGCCCCCTCGGATCCCGGGGTGAACAGGCGGCTGAAGAAGCCCTTCTCTTCCTTCGATACGGGCGCTGCGGGCGCAGTCGCGCGCTGGGCCTGCAGCAGCTTGCGCGCGTCCTCGGCCTGATCCTTCAGCCCGAGATCGGTATAGGCCTCGGCCATCAGCTCCAGCGCGCGGACGGCGGCCGGAGCTCCTGGGTACTGCGAGATGATCTGCTCCGCGCGCTTGGTCGCAGCGACCAGCGCCCCCCGGCGTACGTAGTACTCGACCACCGTCAACTCGTGCTCGGCGATACGGTTGCGCAGATGGATCATGCGCTGGCGGCCGTCACCGGCGTAGCGGCTCTTGGGATACTTCTGCACCAGCAGCGCGAAGTCGTCGAAAGCCTTGCGCAGGTTCCCGACGTCGCGGGCGCTGGTATCGAAGCCCAGGCTGGCCGTGAAGCTCTGGTCCCGCTCGGCGTTGATCAGCCCCTTCAGATATTGCAGATAGTCGATGTGCGCATGGCGCGGATAGTCGCGCATGAAGCGGTCGGCATCGATCAGCGCTTCCTCGAACTGGAAGCTGCGGTACATCGCGTAGACCTTTTCCAGCTGCGACTGCACCGCGTAGTCGGTGAACGGATAGCGCAGGATGATGACGCCGTAGCGCTGGCTGGCACCCTGGAAATCATTGGCATCCAGTGATTCGCGCGCAAGCCGGTACAATTCGCCCGCCTGCAGGCGCTGCTCGCGCGCCGCAGCCTGTTCTGGCTTGAAAGGATTGCTGGGCGGTGGCCGACTCGGATCGGAGCCGCATGCGCAAAGCCCGGCAGCCAGTGCTGCCACGACGAGAAATCTGAGAGTCATGAAATGCATATTCCTGCTGGGGCCGCGAGTATAGCCCATGGTTGCTGAAGCA
>JBEIOK010000239.1:0-3299 GCA_040377605.1 Nevskiaceae bacterium
GTGCCATCCGGGGCACGGCCTATGCCGTGGATGACGGCGAGGACGGTCCGCCGACGGCGCGGCTGTCGGTCATCGATGAATTCACGGTAGCGCCGCGGCCGGGTATTGCCCGTGCAGATGCGGTCAAGCCGATCCGCGACTTTCCGACGATTCTGGCCGATGCCGGCGCGAACTGGCGTTATGTCGAGGCACACACCAAACTTCGCAATGCCCGGCATCTGCATCAGGCGCTGTGGCACGTCTGAGTCTCGCGCAACGACCTTCCCCCCGGGGGCGGCGACGGGGCCAACCATTCTCAGGGGGAGTTCATGCGTCGTTTGATTCTGGTGGTGTGCGCGGGCGCGTTGTCGGCCTGCGGTAGTTCCGGCGTGCCGGGGGACGACGGGCCGTCGCCCGCCAGCGCGGCCAGGTGCGAGGCCTACACGGGCCCCGCGGTGGCGAGCCTGCGCGACTACGAAGGCTCGATGCACGAGCACAGTGCGTACTCCGACGGCGACATTCACAGCATCCCGCGCGATTACTTTGCGGCGATCAAGAATGCCGGTTATTCGTTCGTCGGTTCCAGCGAGCACTCCGACACGCTGGACACGGCCGTGTTCATCTCGCTGGGCAACGACTGCTTCACGACGCCGGACGGCCTGCTGACCTGCCTGACGCCGACCGCCGACGAACTGGTGAAGTGGCGCAGCACCGCCGCGCAGGCGGCGGAGGCCAGCGACGAGAACTTCCTGGCGATCCGCGGCTTCGAGTGGACCTCGGACCGCTTCGGCCACATCAACGTCTACTTCTCGCAGAACTTCAGCAACGCCAAGACCGACCTCGGCTACCTGGTGACGATGGAGACGTTCTGGTCCTGGTTTGCCCGCGACCCGAACGCGATCGGCCTCGGTGGCAGCGTCACCGCGCCGGTGCCGTTCGGCGGAGGCGGCGACGGCCTGGCGCACTTCAACCATCCCAGCGACAAGTGCCTCACCGACGCCGATCCGGGCTGCAACTGGAACGACTTCAAGCTGGTGCCGTCCGCCGTCGAGCGCATGTTCGGCATGGAGCTGTACAACGACGGCAATGGCGACGATCGCTACTTCGCCGACTACGTGCGCGCACTCGACAAGGGCTGGCGCCTGGCGCCGATCGGCTCGGAGGACGAGCACGAAACGCACTACGGCTCGGAAGACCGGCCCAAGACGGTGACGCAGGCCACGGCGCTGACGGAAGCGGCCTTCCGCGAAGCCTGGCTGGCGCGGCGCACCTATGCGCTGTCGCCGGGCCGTCATTTGCGCGCATCGCTCGACGCCGCCGGCCACCCGATGGGCGCGCGCCTGAACTGCGACGCCGGCAGCACGGTGCCGCTGTCGGTGGAACTGCGCGAGGCCGACGGCAGCGCCTTTGCCGGCGAGCTGCGCCTGTACGGCAGCGGGGGCGAGGAGATCGCGCGCGCCAGCGGTGGGTCGCTGCGCGCATCGCTGCCGGTCGGCGATGTCGAGCGCTGGTATTTCGTGCGTGCGCACGAGGCCGACGGCCGCTCGGCTGCGTACCTGGCGCCGGTGTGGATCGCGCCCCGTGGCACTGACTGAGAGGAAATCCGATGCGTCATCACGTGCTGTGGGTCTTCGCCGCGCTGTCGCTTGTGGCCTGTTCTGGCTCTGAACTCGCCGGTCCCGATGGCGGTGGCGTGCGCCGCGACGATGGCCCACGCGTGATTGCGCATCGCGGTGCTTCGGGTCATGCGCCGGAGCACACGATTGCGGCCTACGATCTGGCGCTGGAGATGAGCGCCGACTACCTGGAGCAGGACATTGCGATGACCCGCGACGGCGTGCTGGTCTGCCTGCACGACGCGACCCTGGACCGCACCGCGCGCGGACCGGCGGAGAACTGCACCGGCCGTGTCGGCACCAAGACGCTGGCGCAGCTGAGAACCTGCGACATGGGGGCGTGGTTCAACGAGGCCTATCCGGATCGCGCGCGGCCCGAGTACGTGGGGCAGGTGATCCCGACGCTGGAAGAAGTCTTCCAGCGCTATGGTACGGATGTGAACTATTACATCGAGACTAAGACCCTGGGCACGCTGCGGCCGATGGAGTCGGAATTGCTGCGCCTGATCAACGAGTACGGCCTTCGCGAAGGTGCCGTTCAGCGGCGCCAGGTGCTGGTGCAGTCGTTCACCCCGGACTCGCTGCTGCGCATGCGTCTGCTCGATCCGGAGCTGCCGCTGGTCCAGTTGCTGTTCGGCGGCAGCAGCGTGACCGTGCCGGTGGCCGCGACCTACTCCTTCGGCATCGGCCCCCCGGTCGGCGAAACCACGCAGGCGCTGGTCGACCAAGCCCACGCGCTCGGTCTGGCGGTGCATCCCTATACCGTCAACGAGACCGAGGACCTCGACCGCATCGGCAACCTGTGCGTCGACGGCATCTTCACCAACTTTCCGGACCGGATGCGCCGGTTGATCGACGCCGGCGCGTTTGAATCCTGCCCGGACCCGATCCGCTAGATCTGGCCCTTGTGCATCAGTCCTGAATGACGCCCGGCCAGTTGCGATGGCCCTTGCCGATCAGGTCGTGGCGCTGTCCATGCCACTGCGTGCGCACGTCGTCATTGAAGTTCAGGTAGAGCTTGCCGTCTTCGATGTGCCAGGCGCGCGGGTCGGTTTTTGCGGTGTAGCCGTTGGCGACGGCGTAGGCGCAGTAGCCGCCGAACTGCGGCGCGTAGCGCTCGGGATCGGCCTGGAACGCGACGCGGTGCTCGGCGCTGGCAAAGCGCCAGGTGACGCCGTTCCAGTCATGGCTGAAGCGTGACTCGCCCTTCATGGCGGCTGACTGGGTGAAGTAGGCCACCGGGTCGTAGCCCTGGATCGCGAGACCGCCGGAGGCGTAGACGGGGGCGGTTGCGTCCAGCTGCAGCGTGGCCTTGTAGGCGAACCCGGCGCCCAGCACCGTCAGCGCCAGGACCGCGACGGACAGCAGGATCTTCTTCATGCGCGACATCGTGAGCGCTCCAGCAAATGAGCGATCAGCTTAGGGAGCAGAGTCGCTGTGGAACAGGCGCATGCGTTCCGGGCTTGTAGCTGATCGTTCAGCGGACGGGTGTCCGGGCGGGCGCGCCGACGGTATTCTGGAAATCTCAGCCCTTCTTGAACTGCAACGCCTTCGAAAGGTCGCCGATCAGCTTCGACAGCTCGCCGGCCATCAGGGCGAAGTCGACATCAAACTGCTCTTCCGGATTCTGCGCGATCTGGTCATCACCTTCCTTCACGGCCAGGAACTTCACGCGGCGAATCTGCAGCTTTTCGGTGACCACCA
>JBEIOK010000162.1:0-5933 GCA_040377605.1 Nevskiaceae bacterium
ATGAACTGATTGCCGCCCTGAAGGGCAAGGGGCTCCTCTAATGAGCAAGATTCTCCTCGTTGCTGAACACGCCGAAGGCAAGCTCAACGCCTCGGTGTCGAAGACGCTGGCCGCTGCCGCCAAGATCGGCGGTGACGTGCATGTGGCCGTGTTTGCCGCCGACGGTGCAGCCGTCGCGGCGCAGGCCGCGCAGCTGGCCGGCGTGAGCAAGGTGCTGGTCGTCAACAACGCGGCCAACGCCAACCCGGTGTCGGCCGTGCTGGCGCCGCAGGTGGCGGAGCTCGCCGCCGGCTACAGCCATGTGCTGTTCCCGGGCACGACCTTCGGCAAGGACCTGGCGCCGCGCGTCGCCGCCAAGCTCGATGTCGCACAGGTGTCCGACATCATGGCCGTGCATGGTCCGAGCAGCTTCGACCGCCCGACCTACGCCGGCAACGCGATCACCACGGTGGAAGCGCCGGCCGGTACGGTCGTCGCCACGGTGCGCCTGGCCTCGTTCACGGCGGTGGGTGCCGGCGGTTCGGCGGCTGTCGAGACGGTGTCTGTCTCTGCCGCGCTGCCGTCGCACACGCGTTTCGTGAAGCTGGAAGCGCAGAAGTCCGAGCGACCGGACCTGCAATCGGCCAATCGCGTCGTTTCGGGTGGTCGCGCGCTGGGTTCCAGCGAGAACTTCAAGGTCATCTTCGACTTCGCCGACAAGATCGGTGCCGGCGTCGGTGCCTCGCGTGCGGCGGTCGACTCGGGCTACGTGCCGAACGACATGCAGGTCGGCCAGACCGGCAAGATCATCGCGCCGGAGCTGTACTTCGCGATCGGCATTTCGGGCGCGATCCAGCATCTCGCCGGCATCAAGGACGCGCGCACGATCGTTGCCATCAACAAGGACCCGGAAGCCCCGATCTTTGAAGTGGCCGACATCGGCCTCGTCGGTGATCTGTTCACCGTCGTGCCGGAATTGACCGGCAAGGTCTGAAGCAACACGCAGCATCACGAAGGCCGGGATTCCCGGCCTTCGTCATTTCTGGAGAGTGAAAAGATGGGTTACCAATCCGTGTTCGCACCGGGTCTGTTCCAGGGGCAGGTGGTCATCGTGACCGGTGGTGGTTCCGGGATCGGCCGCTGTACCGCGCACGAGCTCGCGAGTCTCGGCGCCACGGTGCTGATCACCGGCCGCAAGCAGGAGAAGCTCGACCGGGTCCTGGCCGAGATTGCCGAGGATGGCGGCGTCGCTGCGGCCTACGCGTTCGACATCCGCGATGAAGAGGCGGTGAAGGCCAACGTGCAGCGCATGCTCGCCGAGCATGGCCGCATCCACGGACTCGTCAACAATGCCGGGGGCCAGTATCCGACGCCGCTGGCGGCGATCAGCAAGAAGGGCTGGGAGGCGGTCGTCGCCAACAATCTGACGGGCGGCTTCCTCGTCGCGCGCGAGCTGTACAACCAGTGCATGAAGAAGCAGGGCGGCGCGATCGTCAACATGATCGCCGACATGTGGAACGGCATGCCGGGCATGGGCCACAGCGGTGCCGCGCGTGCCGGCATGCTGAACTTCACCGAAACCGCGGCGATCGAGTGGGGCGTCTCCGGCGTGCGCGTCAATGCGGTGGCGCCGGGTTTTGTCGCGTCCAGCGGCATGGATCACTACGATCCCGCGTTCGCCAAGGAAGTGATTCCCAAGCTCTCGGGCCTGGCGCCGCTCAAGCGCATGGCGGAAGAAGCGGAAGTGAGTTCCGCGATCGTGTGGCTGCTCAGCGAAGGCGCGGCCTTCGTCACCGGCAGCTGCATCAAGATCGACGGTGGCGCCAGTCTGGGCATGGGGCCGTTCCCGCTGATCGATCACCAGAACTCGAAGCCGTATCGCGGCTTCCACCGTGCGTTCAGGCCGAAGGCAGTTGGCTAGCGCTTTCGAGCCTTGGCGGGCGCGGCCGGCGCAGTGAGGGGTGCGCTGACCGCACGCACGCAGAATTCACAGATCGACCGCGTCAGCCGGTCGCGGTCCTTGATGCGCTCGGCGCGCGGCGCGATGGGACCGACCAGCGCCTCGGTGTAGGCGCCGACAATGCAGGCGGCGCTGGCGTCGAGGTCCTGCGCCGGAAACTCGCCGGCCTTGATGCCCTGTTGCAGGATGGTCTTGAACACATCGCCCAATTGCTGGCGCACGCGGATACGCGCGATGTCGACTTCCGGCTCCGCCGGCTCGGCGATGAAGGCGTAGGCCAGGTTGGGGCCACTGAGGGCACGACGCGTGAACGACTCGACCGCTGCGTAGAGCCGCTGCTCCGCACTGCCGGACCCCTCGGCAATCGCCTTCAGCAACTCGATCTCGTGGCCGACCGCCGCCGTCAGCACTTCCACGAACAGTTCCGCCTTGGACGGGAAGTAGCGATAGATGACACCGGTGGACATGCCCGCCTCGGCCGCCACGGCGGCGATCTGGGCTTCGCGATAGCCGCCCTGGGCAATCAGCTGTCGGGCGGCCGCGAGAATGCGCTCGCGATTGCTCGCAAGCCGCTCTTCCATCAGTGCGGAACGCCGGTAAGCCATATTGTCAGTCTACTGAAAATGCTCATGGAATGAGCAGAAGTTCAAGAAATGAATGTTACTTCACTTCTTAACTTTCCTGCATTAGGATGACGTTCCTTTCCACACGCAGCGCCGACCGTTCGGCGAGAGAACCATGCCCATCATCGAGTCCAAGGTGGACACCGGCGGCGCCCAGTTCCAGCAGAACCGCGAAGGTCTGCTGAAGATCATCGAGGAATGGCGCGCGATCGAGGAGAAGGGCCGCAAGGAGGAGGAGAGCAAGCGCGAGCGCTTTCACAAGCGCGGTCAGTTGTTGCCGCGCGAGCGCGTGCACCTGATGCTGGATCGTGGCTCGCCGTGGCTGGAGCTGTCGACACTGGCCGGCTACAAGATGCACGACGACAAGGATGGATCGCTGGCCGGCGGCAACAACATCACCGGTATCGGCTACGTCTCCGGTGTGCGCTGCATGGTCAACGCCAGCAACTTTGCGATCAAGGGCGGCACGATGACGCCCTGGGGCGTGCAGAAGGGCTTGCGCATCCAGGAGATCGCGCTGCAGCAGAAGCTGCCCTGCGTATCGATGATCGAGTCCGGCGGCGCCAACCTGCTGTATCAGGCCGAGCTGTTCATCCCCGGCGGCAGGACCTTCGCCAATCAGGCGCGGCTGTCGGCGGCGGGCGTGCCGCAGGTCTGCGTCGTGCATGGCTCCAGCACGGCTGGCGGTGCCTACATGCCGGGCCTGTCGGATTACGTGGTGATGATTCGCAAGCAGGCGAAAGTGTTTCTCGCCGGGCCGCCGCTGCTGAAGGCCGCGACCGGCGAGATTGCCAGGGATGAGGATCTCGGCGGCGCCGAGATGCACACCCAGGTCGCCGGCACGGCGGAGTTCCTGGCGGAGAACGATGCCGATGGCATCCGCATCGCACGCGAGATCGTCAAGAACCTCAACTGGAACAGCAAGCGGCCGAAGCTGGAGTTGCTGCCGCTGCGCGCACCGCTGTATGACGTCGAGGAGTTGTGCGGGGTGGTGCCACCGGATTATCGCAAGCCCTTCGACTGTCGCGAGGTGATTGCGCGCATCGTCGATGGCTCGGAGTTCCTGGAGTTCAAGAACGAGTACGACCAGCAGACGATCTGCGGTCGCGCGGTGCTGCATGGTCATCCGATCGGCATCATCAGCAACAACGGACCGATCACGACCAAGGGTGCAACCAAGGCCGGACAGTTCATCCAGCTGTGCTGCCAGGCCGATATTCCCATCGTGTACCTGATGAACACGACTGGCTATATGGTCGGCACGGAAAGCGAGCAGGCGGGTATCGTCAAACACGGCAGCAAGATGATCCAGGCCGTTGCCAATGCCACGGTGCCGCAGATCACGATCGTCATGGGTGGCAGCTTCGGCGCCGGCAACTACGGGATGTGTGGTCGCGGGTTCGGTCCGCACTTCATCTTCGCCTGGCCGAATTCGCGGACGTCGGTGATGGGTGGCGAGCAGGCCGCCGGCGTGATGGAAATCATCACGCGCGAGAAGTGGGTCAAGGAAGGCAAGGTCATGTCCGAGACCGACGAGAAGATGCTGGCGATGATCCGCCAGAACATCATCAACCAGTTCGACAAGGAGTCACATGCGTTTGCGGCGACGGCGCGTCTGTTCGACGACGGCCTGATCGATCCGCGTGATACGCGCAAGGTCCTCGGCCTGTGTCTGTCGGTCTGCCGTGAGGGCAAGGCCCGGCAGACATCCCCCAACAGTTTCGGTGTGGCGCGTCTCTGAGCGCCCGGAGAGCTTTCATCATGCAATACACCCACGAGCACCAGCAGCTGTTCGATACGACCAAGGCTTTCGTCGAGAACGAAATCAACCCGCACGCCGCCGGGTGGGAGCAGGCGGGGCTGTGGCCGGCGCGCGAGATCCTGAAGAAGATGGGAAGCCTCGGCCTGCTGGGCATCAACAAGCCGGAATCGGTCGGAGGGCTGGGGCTCGACTACAGCTATCAGGTCGCGTTTGCCGAGGCGCTGGGCTACTGCTCGGTCGGGGGCCTGCCGATGGCGATCGGGGTTCAGACCGATATGGCAACACCGGCGCTGGCGCGTTTCGGCAGCGATTACCTGAAGGAAAACTTCCTGAAACCGGCGGTGGCCGGCGACATGGTGGCCTGCATTGGCGTCAGCGAGCCAGGTGCCGGCTCCGATGTGGCCGGCATCAAGACCACGGCGGTGCGCGACGGCGACGAGTACGTCATCAACGGACAGAAGATGTGGATCACCAATGGCACGCAGGGCGACTGGGTCTGCCTGCTGGTCAACACCGGCCCCGGTGACGGCAGTCGCCATGGCAACAAGTCGCTGATTGTGGTGCCGCTGGATGCCCCAGGTATTGATCGCAAGACCAAGCTCGACAAGCTCGGTCAGCGTTCTTCCGATACCGCGATCATCTTCTTCGATAACGTGCGGGTGCCGGCCCGGAATCTGATCGGCGACGAGGGCAAGGGCTTCGTCTACCAGATGCAGCAGTTCCAGGAAGAGCGCCTGTTCCTGTCAGCCAGCATCCTGGCGTCGATGCAGCAGTGCATCGACTCGACTGCGACCTATACCCGGCAACGCAATGCCTTTGGCCAGAGCCTGCTCGACAACCAGTATCTGCAGTTCAAGCTTGCGGAGTTGTCGACCGAGGTTGAGGCCTGTCGCGCACTGGTGCACCGTGCGACCAACGATCTGCTCGCGGGTCGTGACGTGACCTTGACGGCGTCGATGGCCAAGCTGAAGACCGCGCGCGTTGCGCGTGAAGTGGCCGACGGCTGCCTGCAGTTCTGGGGCGGGCAGGGCTTCATGTGGGACAACCCGGTCAGCCAGTTCTATCGCGACCTGCGTCTGCATTCGATCGGCGGCGGTGCCGACGAGGTGATGCTCGGCATCATCAGTAAGCGCCTGGGCTTCGGCGGCAAGAAGAAGGTCTGAGCCGTGGCATTGCCCGAAACCAAGACGCTGCTGCTGCGCGAGGACCGCGGCGTTCTGCATCTGACCTTCAACCGTGCCGAATCGCGCAACTCGATGTCACCGGACATGCTGGCGGATCTGGTGGCCGTGTTCGAGGCGCTGCGCGCCGAGTCCGGCGTGCGAGCCGTCGTGATGCGGGGTGCCGGTGGCTGGTTCTGCGCCGGTGCCGATCTCAAGAACATGATGGGCAGTGCGATGAAGGCCCCGCGGCCGGGCGAGCCGGATCCGCTGGTCGCGGTCAATCGTGCCTTCGGCACCATGCTGCGTACCGTGGCGGCCGCACCACAGGTGGTGATCGCGGTCTGCGAAGGCGCGGCGCTCGCCGGCGGCATGGGACTCGTGTGCGTGTCTGACATCGCGCTGTCGCATGTCGATACGAAGTTCGGGGTGCCCGAAACCGCGCGCGG
>JBEIOK010000175.1:0-5416 GCA_040377605.1 Nevskiaceae bacterium
AAGCTCTACATCGGCCCGAATGGCGAAGAGGTCAAGACCAATTACGTGCGCGACGGCCTCGGCATCAAGATGATGCTGAAGGCCGGGCTGCACGTCGCCGTCATCAGCGGCCGCCCATCGGAGGCGATGCGCAACCGTCTGACCTGGCTCGGCGTGCAACACATTGCGCTGGACACCGAGGACAAGGAGCCAGCGTATCTGCGCATGCGCGCCGAGCTCGGCCTGTCCGATGAGCAGTGCGCCCACATGGGCGACGACGTCCCTGACCTGCCGCTGATGCGGCGCGTCGGCCTCTCGCTCAGCGTGGCCGACGGCCACCCGAAGGCGCTGGCCGCCGCGCACTGGATCTCGCGTCATGCCGGCGGTCACGGTGCCGTTCGCGAGGCCGTCGACCTGATTCTGGATGCCCACGGTCTGGGCAGCGCCTGAGATGCTGCGCCGCCTGATCGTGCTGCTGCCGATCGTGCCGATGGTCCTGGTCGGCGGCGCACTGTGGCTGACGTTCAAGGGGTTCGCCCCGGTGGAACTGCCACCGGAGCTCAGCGTCGAGCGCCCGCGGTATGAGATGGCGGGCGCCGAGTGGACTCGCTATGGCGAGGACGGCCGCGTGGAACTGCGCGCCCGCGCCGCACGCATCGACTACTTCGACGACCGCTCGATGACGCTGAATCAGGTCCGCCTTGACCGCCTGGATGGCGAAGGGCCCTGGCGCCTGGACGCCGAGCGCGGCGTGGTGCCGCCGCAGCAGGAACGCATGCAGTTGCTGCCGGAGGCGCGGGTCGAAGGCCAGCGCGGCGGCGAGCCGGTGCGCATCACGGCGCCGCAGGTGTGGATCGACTGGGCGCAGAAGACCATCGGTTCCACGCAGCCGGTGCGCATGGCCTCGCCCGGCCGCACGCTCGATGCCATCGGCTTCGAGGCGGACTGGCGCGGCCAGCATCTGCGATTCCTCAAGAACATCGAGATGCACTATGCGCGTCCCTGACCGCTGGATCACCGGCTTTCTGTTGCTCACCGTGGCCCTGGGCGCGGCAGCCCAGGGTCCAGCCGCCGCCGACTTTCGGCCGACCGGGCCGGTCACCGTGACCGCCGACCGCGCCGAGTGGAGCGAAGGCGGCCCGATGCGCTACAGCGGCAATGTCGGTCTGAGTTCCGACTCGCTGAAACTGCGCGGCGACAGTCTCGAACTGCTGCAGCGCGCCCAGGGCGAGTTCGACGCACGGGTCGGCGGCAAACCGGCGCAACTGGATCATGCCGGCCAGCCGGGTGGCGCAGGGTCGGCCGCCAAGCCGGTCACTGCGCAGGCGGGTGAACTGCAGTACGACTCCACCACCGGCATCGTCCAGCTGGTCGGCAACGCGCGCCTGATGCGCGGCGGCGACGAGATCACCGGCGACCGCATCCGCTATGACGTGCGTGCGCGCCGCATCCAGGCCGATGGAGGGGGCGGCGGCCAGGTCAAGATCGTGATCCAGGCCCCACCGAAAGCCGGCGCGGGGACGACGCCATGAGCACAGCCCTGCTGTCGGCCCAGGGGCTCGTCAAGCAGTACAAGAAGCGCACCGTCGTGCGCGATGTCTCGCTGCAGGTCCGCGCCGGCGAGATCGTCGGCCTGCTTGGTCCCAACGGGGCCGGCAAGACCACGTCGTTCTACATGATCGTCGGGCTGGTCCCGGCCGATGGCGGCCGCATCGAACTCGACGGCCAGGACATCACCACGCTGCCCATGCACGCACGCGCGCAGCGCGGCATCGGCTATCTGCCCCAGGAAGCCAGCGTGTTCCGCAAGCTGTCGGTCGCCGACAACATCCTGGCGATCCTGGAGCTGCGCAAGGACCTTGACCGCGCCGGACGTCAGCAAGCGCTGGACCAGTTGCTGGAAGACCTGCACATCACCCACATCCGCGAGGCCGAAGGTCAGGCCCTATCCGGTGGCGAGCGCCGACGCGTCGAGATCGCCCGTGCGCTGGCAGCGAACCCGCGTTTCATCCTGCTCGACGAACCCTTCGCCGGTGTCGACCCGATCGCCGTGGGCGACATCCAGAACATCGTCAATCATCTGCATGCGCGCGGCATCGGCGTGCTGATCACGGACCACAACGTGCGCGAGACACTGTCGCTGTGTGAGCGCGCCTATATCCTCGCCGAGGGCACGGTCATCGCCGAGGGGGCGCCGCAGACACTGCTCGAGAACGAAACCGTGCGCCGCGTCTACCTGGGCGAGTCGTTCAAGCTGTAGCCGCGGCTCGGCGCACCGCTCAGGCTTTCAGGAACGCGAGCACGCGTTCCGCGAAGGCGTCCGGTTGTTCGCACTGCATGAAATGGCCCGCCTCGCGCATCCGGAAAACCTCCAGCGAGGTCGCGTAGCGAACCTCCTGCCCCTCGAACATCTCGGCGCCGATACAGCCATCGCGCTCGGCGCAGACCGCCAGCGTCGGCACCTGCACTGCGGTGCGCAGCAACGCCATCGCCCCCGGCACCAGGAAGCTGCGCGGGAGCTGTCGGTAATAACCCAGGGCGGCTGCCAGCCGTGCCGGCTCTCGCAGGCTGGCCTTCAGCGGGGCGAGGTCGGCATCGCTGAAATGCCAGCCCGGGGACCAGCTGCGGATCAGGTCTTCCAGCCAGCGGAAGTCATCGGCCATGATCACGCGCTCCGGTACACCGCGCAGTTGAAAAAACCCGATGTAGTAGGAACGCCGCAGCTGACGCAGTCGCGGGCGGAACAGGAAGTGCCCGAGATGCGGCACCGCCGCCCCCACTAGACGCTGGATGCCCGCCGGCCGCTTGAGCACCGCCAGATGGGCGGCGACCGACCCCCAGTCGTGCCCGATCAAGGCGGCGACCTGTCCGCCGCCGAGTGCATCGATCAGCCCCAGCACGTCATCGGCCAGCGTGGTCACGCGGTAGTCCCCGTCCGCAGGCACGGCCGTCGGCAGATAGCCTCGCATGAACGGCGCAACCACTCGATAGCCGGCGTCCGCCAGACGTCGCATCACCGGCACGAAACTCCAGGCCGTATCCGGGAAGCCATGCAGGCACAACACCAGCGGCCCCTGTCCCAGTTCCAGCGTCGCGAACTCCAGGCCGTTGGCGCGGCACCAGCGTTGTTGCACAGCGTGACTCATGGGGCGGCTCGTCGCAGCAGCAGATGGGCAGCCAGTTCAGCACGGGCCCAGACCTGCAGCAAGGGACTCCGCCAAGGTCGGGCGTCGATCATCGCGCCGGCCAGGGCACGTCCCTCCGGGGTGAGCGTTACGCACAAAAAACCCGGCCACCACGGCCGGGTTCTCTGAACCGCCGGCCGCTCAGCGCTGATCGCGCTTGGCGCCGGTGCGCAGACGCAATCCGTTGAGGCGGATAAAGCCCTCGGCGTCCTTCTGGTTGTAGGCGCCGCGATCGTCCTCGAAGGTCGACAGCGTGGCATCGAACAGCGAATCCTTCGAACGACGGCCTTCGTTGTAGACCGCACCCTTGTACAGCTTGAGGCGGACTTCCCCGTTGACGCGCTCCTGCGAGGCATCGATCAGCGCCTGCAGCATGCGCCGCTCGGGACTCCACCAGTAGCCGTTGTAGATCAGGCTGGCGTACTTGGGCATCAGCTCGTCCTTGAGGTGCGCCTGCTCGCGATCGAGGCACAGCGACTCGATGGCGCGATGCGCCTTGAGCAGGATGCTGCCGCCCGGAGTTTCGTAGCAGCCCCGACTCTTGATGCCGACATAGCGGTTCTCGACCAGATCGAGACGGCCGATGCCGTGCTTGCCGCCAAGCTGGTTCAGGCGCTCGAGAATCTCGAAAGGCGTACCGCGCTGGCCGTTGATGGCCACTGCATCGCCCCTGGCAAACTCGATCGTGATGATCTCCGGCTGATCCGGCGCCTCTTCCGGGTTGCGGGTCCAGCGCCAGATGTCGTCCGGCGGGTTCCACCACGGATCTTCCAGGCCGCCACCTTCGTAGCTGATGTGCAGGGCGTTGGCGTCCATCGAGTACGGCGAACCGCCATCCTTCTTCTTGGTGATGGGGATCTGGTGCTTCTCCGCGTAGGCCAGCAGCTTCTCGCGCGAGTTCAGATCCCATTCACGCCAGGGCGCGATGATCTGCACCTCGGGCCACAGCGCATAGGCCCCCAGCTCGAACCGGACCTGGTCATTGCCCTTACCAGTGGCGCCGTGAGAGATGGTGTCGCAGCCGGTTTCACGGGCAATCTGCACCAGACGCTTGGCGATCAGCGGGCGCGCGATCGAGGTGCCGAGCAGGTATTCCCCTTCATAGACCGCGTTGGCGCGGAACATCGGGAACACGAAGTCGCGTGCAAACTCTTCACGCAGGTCATCGATGAAGATTTCCTTGACCCCGAACTGCTGCGCCTTGGGGCGCACGTGATCCAGTTCTTCGCCCTGGCCGATATCGGCGGTGAAGGTCACCACTTCGGCCTGATAGACGTCCTGCAGCCATTTGAGGATGACGGAGGTATCCAGCCCGCCGGAGTAGGCGAGCGCGATCTTGCGCGGTTTGACACTCATGATGGGACTCGGGGTCCGGTTTTGCGGGGCCGGGATTATAACGAGGTCGCACGGTATCCTATGCCGCCCGCTTCACCTGCTCTGTCCATGGATACCGCCGCCCCGAAGACCAAGATCGGCTTCCGCTTCCGCGGCTTTCTTCCCGTCGTCGTCGATGTGGAGACCGGGGGCTTCAACGCCCAGACCGATGCCCTGCTGGAAATAGCCGCCGTGATCCTGGGCGTTGATGAGGCCGGCAATCTGGTGCGGCGCGAGACCGTGTTTGCGCACGTGACACCGTTCGAGGGCGCCAACATCGAAAAGGCGGCCCTGGAAGTCAACGGCATCAAGATCGACAATCCGCTGCGCCTGGCCCTGCCCGAGCGCGATGCGCTGGATCACATCTTCAAGTCGATCCGCCGCGCGGTCTCGGAAAACGGCTGCACGCGGGCGGTCCTGGTGGGCCATAACGCGCACTTTGACCTGGGCTTCGTCAACGCTGCGGTGGCCCGTAGCGGCGTCAAGCGCAACCCCTTTCACCCGTTCAGCGTGTTCGATACGGCCACGCTGGCCGGCGCCACCGTCGGCCAGACCGTGCTGGCGCGGGCGCTGCAGGTCACCGGTCTGGGCTACGACGCCAACGCCGCCCATTCGGCGATCTACGATGCCGAGAAGACGGCAGACCTGTACTGCCTGCTGGTCAACCGCATCCGGCCACTATTCGAAGACCTGACGCAGCCGGCCGACGTGGCCAGCAGCGACGCGGAGTGATGCCGATGCGCCTGCTGCTGAAGCTGCTGCTGGGGCTGTCGCTGGTCTTCGGTGCCACCGCCGGCCTGCTGCAATGGCGCTACGGCGGCGGGGGCGACTTCCCCGACCGCTTGCCCGGCCCGCCGCAATTGCCGGAAACGGTGCTG
>JBEIOK010000195.1:0-4808 GCA_040377605.1 Nevskiaceae bacterium
CGCCCCCCCTGCAGAACGTCCTGATACTCCTTGAGCTCCTTCCACTTTCCGGCAGCGGCCAGTTCCGCCTGCCGTGGCCAGGTCGTGGGCACCGCGACCTTGTAGTCGGGGCCGGCCTCCACCAGCATGGCCTGCAGCTGTTCGACCGATGTCTGCGCCAGCTGCCGCCACGTGTAGATGCCGATGGCGTTGCACAGCTTCTCGATCTTCGGTCCGATGCCTTCAACAACCTTGAGATCGTCGGGCGTCACGGGGACGACCGGCGTCACGCGGACGGCCTTGCGCGCACTTTCGCAATCCGACAACCGCACATTGAGCGAGGACAGGTCATTGAGCAGCACATGATTCCGCGAGAGCGCCGCATCCAGCTCCCCACGCACCTGGTCGTGCAGGCGGCGCCACTTGTGCCACAGCAGATAGCCCAGCCAAAGCCCCAGCGCGCCAGAAGCAACCAGCATCACTGCAATTTGTACGGTGTGGGTCCAGAACGGTTGGCTCATTGTCATGACCTGTTGCTAACGAAGATGGAGACCGTCAAGCACGGATGCGCCCGGCGGATGCGACGGCCTAGACGCCGTCCTGAAACACAATCTCGACGCGGCGATTCTGCTGACGGCCAGCTTCGGTCTCGTTGCTCGCCACCGGCGATGCACCGCCTTTCGACAGCACCTGCAGGCGGTCAGCGGCCACTCCCCGGCTGATCAACCGATCGCGGATATGCACCGCGCGGTCCAGACCGAGTTGCTGGTTCAATGCCGACGCCCCCTTGCTGTCGGTGTGACCGATCAGCGTCACAGTCGAACGGGTTGCCTGAAGGTGCGCCGCCAGGCGATCTAGGAAGCGCTCGAGCGCGGCATCAGCCCGCGCCGCCTCGCTACCGGACTGAAACAGGATCTCCACGCGATCATCGAAGGTTTCGTCCTCCGCTTCGGCGATCGGACTTGCTTCGACCGGCGCAGGAGATGGGACCGCGACGGCAGGCTCACGTTGAGCGGGCGCATCCTGAACCGTCTCGAACGCAGCCGTCATCGGTGCTGCCGCTTCACTGCTGACCGATGACGGCTGCGAGTCGCAGGCCTGTTTTACATGACAGACGTACCATTGATGGGACACCCCCGACCAGGCTGCGAACAGGCCGATCGGCACCCATAGAAGACGTGACGCCATTCCCGAGATCCCCAGTTACCGTGCCGCATGGACGGGCTTCTTGATTGACGCCCTGCACGCGAGCCCCGTACTGAATCGTAGGAGCGGCTACGGTCTCTGGGGAATGCGCATTCCTCTCGCTTATTTGTCGAAAGTGTTGACGCCCCAAAAAAATAAAGGCGGGCGAATGCAGCACCGTGCATTCGCCCGCCCGTGGCGGATCGCGTTCGAATCCCAGGAGGGGAATCGCTACCGGATCAGACTCCGGCGATCTTCAGTTCCGCCCGACGATTCTGGCTGCGGCCGGCTTCCGTCTCGTTGGAAGCGCGAGGCTGCGAGAGTCCGTAACCGGTCGCGGCGAGGCGTTCAGCCGGGATGCCGACACTGACCAGGTAGTCGAGCACGGCCATCGAACGCGCCTGCGACAGCGAGGCATTATGGGCCTCCGGTCCGGATGAATCGGTATGTCCGGCGATCTCGACTCGCAGGGCCGCGTCACGCTGGAGCGCCTCACGGACCAGCGGAACCGCACGGTCCAGCTTCTCGCGCGACGCGGCGGTCAGCACTGCACTGTCCAGATCGAAAGAAACAATCTCCAGTTCCGCGCCGACCGGTGCAGCCGAGGCATCCACCGGCACCACCTGTACTGGCGCTGGCTCAATCGGTGAGACCTCACGCTGTTTCGCAGGCAGCGCACGCGGGAAGCGCCACTCCACGATGCCGCTGATCATGCTGTAGGCGTTGTCGCTGGAGGCCTGGTAGTAATCAGCGCCCACGCCAAACGACCAGTCGCGTGTCAGGGCGTAGTGCAGACCGCCACCCACCGCCCAGGTAAAGCTGTCTTCCTTGAGGCGGGCGGTACGGTCGCGGCTGTCGACCGATTCCCGCGTCTGCGTGATGCCGACGCCCACATGCGGGCTCAGGAACCAGCGGTCATTCAGCGCGTGGTGGTAACGCAGGCGCACCAGATAGGTGTCGCCATACCCTTCCAGGTACGGCGCCGCCACATCGAGCACTTCCTGCAGATCCGCAACGGCCACGCCGGAGTAGCTCACCCGCTCGTCCGCGCCTGTGGTGTACGACAGCTCCAGGCCCAGATAGCTGTTCAGCGCGTAGCCCACCCACAGGCCGTAGCCCAGCTTGTCGCTGTCGGTTGACGCCGCATCCAGGTTGTAACCGGCCGCACGCAGCGCATCGGTCAGTTCGCCCTCGTCGAAGTCGGTAAACAGCGCGCCGACCTTGGCCCCGCCGTAGAAGCGCGACATCCAGCCTTCGTCTTCTGCGGCCTGTGCCGCTGTCGTCACGCTCGACAGACCGAGAAGGCCGGCCAGCGCCGCCGGCACGGCCGCACGGCGGCGCAGCAGCGCCAGACCACCCAGCAGCGCCAGCATCAAGTGGCCCATGGAACCACCGCCCGTTCCACGCACATCGATCGGCGCCGGCAGCTCCAGATAATCTTCGACGCCATTGGCATCGACGTCCTGACAGGCCGCGCTGTCCGGGCACTCGACCGCGTCCTCGAGACCGTCGCCGTCGGAGTCGACGTCGATGTAGTTCGCAGCGCCATCACCGTCCGTGTCGCGACAGGCCTGCGTCGGGCACTCCTGCGCATCCGAAATGCCGTCAGCGTCGGAGTCGAGGTCCAGGTGATTCGGCAGCAGGTCATCGTCCGAGTTCACGCAGGGCGAGCCGTTAGGGCACTCCACACGCGTCGGGATGCCATCATTGTCGTCGTCGTTATCCAGATAGTTCGGTGTACCGTCACCGTCGGAATCCGGGCAGACCAGTGGAATACCCAGCAGGTTGATCACGCATTCGGCGCCATTGGGCAGGCCATCCATATCGTCATCGGCGCCGCCGTCCAGTCCCTGCACGACTTCCTGCGCAGCCGAATACTGTGACGAGCGACCGGCAGCATCCGTGATCTGCGCACGCACCGCTCCACCAGTAGCCGTCGAGGTGAACTCGAAAACGGTTTCTGTGGAATGTACGCCGGGGATACGGCCGAGGTAGGTCTCTGCCTTGTCGGTTGCGGTGTAGTAGACATCGATGAAAACCGGGGCCGTGGGCTGCGTGTTACCCGGCCGCACATCGGCATCGGCCACGGGTGCGACCGCTACCGTGATAGTGGTACCGCTAAACACCGCACCCGTGGGGCGCCACGTTTGGATCTTGTTGTTTGAAAAGCCATCTGCGTTGACGACAAAGAAGGAATCGTCATTTTCAGGCGCCGGGTCGCCGAGCATCGCACCGCGCGTGCCCTCGCCAAACGTGTTGCCACTGATCAGTGTGTTGCCGTCCCCCTCGTTGAAGATCGGCCCGAACGCGCTCCCGAAGATATTGCGGACCGCATTGTTTGCAATCGTCCAACCGGTCGGTGCATCGCGATTGGAACCGGCCCGCATCCAGATTGCGAAACGATTCGTGTCGCCGGCACCCTGATCGAAAGTATTGCCTCGGATTACATTATTCGTTCCGCTGGCAATGGGTTGTACCGTGATGCCGCTGATATTTCCGGCGCCACGCAGATCGAGAAACTGGTTGTTTTCGATCATTGCATCCTGATGTGGCGAATTCAGGATGATGGCATCGTCAAACAGAGACGTGAGGATGTTATTGCGGATCGTCATGCCGGTCTGAAGCGTTCTGCCATCATCACGCACCAGCTGCGACGTGCCGGTCGCCGTGGAGTTTTGCACAATCAGTCCGTTGGTCACCGCCGTCGGATAGATGCCGATGCCATAAGTATCGGCGCCAACGAATCGCGAGTTGGTGATGATCAGATTGTTGACCACGGCATTCTGAAGAATGCCGATCGTATAGTCGGTACCCTGATCACGCCGGCTCCGGAACTCGGAGTTGGTAATCGTCATGCCATTGACGGTGGTCTTGATTCCGCTGGCACCGCCCTGACCTTCCCAGACCCAGATATCGCCCCAATCCTGAATGCCTTGGCTCTCCCAGCGGGAAATCTGGATGTTCGAGACTTGCGCCTGCTGGTCGACGAAGACACCAAACCGGAACGGACTGCGGCAGTAGTAATTGTCGATGACGATATTTGAGGCGCCATCCAGCAGTGCCACGCAGGTTTCCATCGACGTGGTACCCGGGTCCGAGGTGAGGCCATTTCGGATCGTGACGCGAGAACCCGCAATTGCGAAGGCGGCTTCAGCGCCCTCGATACCTGCCGTATCGTCGTAGCCGCCCGTCCCCTCGACGTCTCTCCGGGCCGCGTTCTGGAAATTCTCGATGACGACATCGCTGGATGCGATATAAAACATCGCATACGCGAAGTCGTCCTTCTGCACCGCTCCAACGCGATCGCCGAAGTCGATGGTGACCGGCCGCTGGGCATCGACCAGCAGAAATGCGCCGACACCGATCACGTCGGGTCGTAGGCCGAGATTGCCCGTATGCATCCGGTCAGTCGCGCCGTTATGAACGATGTCGCCACTCAGCGTAGCGGCGAACTCAATGCGGACATCGTCGCCGACAGACGCGGGGAGCGCATTGGCTTCCTGCAGGGCAGCACGTAATGAGCATTCGCTCGCCGCCGTCTGGCAGAGGCCGTCTCCGACGTTACTGTCCGCCGCACCGGCGGCCAGGGTATTGACGACGAAGGTGGTGGTCGCCGCATGAGCCGGAACCGAGCACAGACCACC
>JBEIOK010000035.1:0-19619 GCA_040377605.1 Nevskiaceae bacterium
GGTCGCGTGATCGGCATGGAATGTCTGGTGCGCTGGCACCACCCAGTGGAGGGTGTGCTCGGCCCGGATGAGTTTCTGCCGCAGCTGGAGTTGCACGGCCTGATGACGCCGCTGACCCTGGATGTGGTCGAACGCGCGCTGATGTTGCGCCAGCCGCTCCGTCAGGCCGGTTACGAAGGCCCGCTGTCGATCAATCTGTCGTCGTAGTCTCTGCTCGACTGGACCTTTCCGCGGGAGATCGCCCGCCTGGCCGAACGCCACGCGGAGTCGCTTTCCGGGCTGATCTTCGAAGTTACGGAGTCCTCCGACCTGTCGAACGAGGCGCTCGGCGAGGAGTGTCTGCGCGAGCTGCACGAACAGGGGATCGGCCTGAGTCTGGACGACTTCTGGACCGGCTACTCGTCGCTGAGCAAGCCCCATCTGGACCGATTCCAGGAACTCAAGATCGACCATAAGTTGACGCGTCGCGTGACCGAAGACCGCGTGGCGCTGGCAGGCGTCTCCTCGATTCTGACCTTCGCCCGCAATCTCAATTGGCGCTGCGTCGTCGAGGGCATCGAATCCGAGGAGATTCTGTCGCGGCTGATCGACATCGGATGCCAGATCGGTCAGGGCTACCTGTTCACGCGGCCGGTGCCGGAGGACCGGATCATGGCGTGGTTTGCCGAGCACACCCGCGACGGAGCCCTGATCCGGCCGCGGTCGAGTGCCGCGGACCGCGTCAGCGGGTCGATGGCGCTGCTCGATGCGGCGACCAAGCAGCGGATGTCGCAGAGTCGTACGCCCACCTGGTATTTCAATGTCGATCGCCTGCGCATGGAGTGGGCCAACCCGGCGGGTCTGGCGTTCTGGCTGGCCGATTCGGTGGAGGAGCTGTGTGGCCGCGATTTTGCCGCCGACATCAGCGTGACCGCGCGCGAGCGCCTTGAAGACATGCGTCGTGCGCTCGCCAACGGCGGGCAGCTGGCGCGGCAGTGGACGGTCTTCCCCCGGGATCTGCCCAAGCCCGCGTACTGCATCTTCGAGGGCTGTCAGTCGGTATCGGGCGACTTCCTGTTGCAGGTGCGCGGGTTCGAGGGCTTCAGCTATCTGCCCGAGGCCATCGACAAGCATCTGATTGCCGAGTCGCTGCCCAATCCGACGCTCGCGTTACGCCGCAGCGGCGCGATCTACTGGCACAACCTGGCGGCCGCGCGCCTGTTTGCCAGAGACGATCCGCATTTCCTCAGTGCCGTATGCGACCAGGATGCCGGTCGCCGCTTCCTCGAAGGCGTCGTGCAGTTCGGTCAGCTGGTCGTCGATCTGCAGTTGCGTACGCCGCACTGCATCGCCTGGTATCGCGTCACCGGCAGGACCCTGCGCGATTCGGCGAGCGGGGAATGGTCATTGCTGCTGTCGCTCGCGCAGATCTGCGATGTGCGCGGTTGTGGACGAGGCGCGGCGGAGCCGGCTCCCGGTGAGGCGGAGGCGCGGGTTGTGGAGACGGCCGACCGCCTGTTCTGAGCGCGAGGCCGGAGTCCGGACGGGTGGCGGCTGCGCTTTTAGCGGTGCGTGGGTCTGTTGTAGGGTGAAGGGCGGCGGCCGGCCTGAAACCGGGCGCGCCCGAGTCCCGTAACGGACGGTCACGTTCAACGCTCCCGGAGTCACCCGATGTCCATTCGCCTCAGATCGCTGCTGTGGTTGACCGTGGCTGCCGGACTGGCGGGCTGTGCAGGCTCCGAGGGAACGAGCGCCGAGGCGGGGGCAGCCGCCTCGCCAGCACTGTCGGTCGCCGAGTCCGATCTGCAGCGTGCGCTGAGCTGCAACACCGAACTGGCGCTGTCGCGACGCTCGCCGATCCTGATGGTGCCGGGCACCACGCTGGAACCTCAGGCCAATTTCGCATGGAACTGGCTGCCCGCACTGGAAGCGCTGGGCTGGCCCCATTGCACGATCGAATTGCCGGCCAACGCGATGGGCGATATCCAGATCGCCGCGGAATACGTGGTCTACGCGGTGCGCGAGATGGCCGCCGCGTCGGGCCAGAAGGTGCAGATCGTTGGCCACAGCCAGGGCGGCATGGTGCCGCGCTGGGCGCTGCGGTTCTGGCCGGACATCCGCGAGCAGGTCGAGGATCTGGTGGGATTGTCGGCCTCCCATCATGGAACGGTGCTGTCCGGCGGCATCTGTCTGGTCGGCTGCGCGCCTGCGATCCGGCAGCAGGGTCAGGACTCGGCTTTCATGGCGGCGCTGAACCGGGATTTCGAGATCGTCCCTGGCGTCGATTACACATCGGTCTATACCAACCTGGATCAGGTGGTGGTGCCCAACGTGACGCTGCTGGGAGCCTCGTCGGCCCTGGTCGGTGACCGCGCCCAGCTGAGCAACATCGCGACGCAGGACATCTGCCCTTTGAATGTCGCCGAGCACCTGACCATCGGCACCTCGGATGCCGTGGCCTATGCGGTGGCGATGGATGCGCTGACGCATGAAGGGCCGGCCGATGCCGCGCGGATCGACCGCGCGGTCTGCGCGAGCCTGCTGATGCCCGGCGTCAATCCGGTGACGTTTGCCACCGACCTTGCGGCGATGAGCCTCGTGGTGGCGACGACACTGGCGACGGCGCCGCGCAGCTTCGAGGAGCCCGCGCTGAAGTGCTACGTGGACGCCAGCTGCCCTTGAGGCGGTGGCGCCGCGTGATCTCAGTCGCCGTCGACGACCTCGATCGTCAGGTCGCCGCAGGCCACGGTCTGACCGGCGCGGATCTTGGCGGTCTTGCGGTGCTCGGTGACGCCGTCGACGCTGACCAGCCCCTCCGCCACGAGCCGCTTGCCGGTGCCGCCGCTGTCGCAGGCGCCTGCGAGCTTCAGCAGCTGATTGACTTCGATGAACTCGGCTTCCAGCGGGAAGGTGATCGTCGGCATGGCGGGTGCGGGTGGCGAGGCCACGAGCTTATCGCGATCCCTAGCCGAAGATGGGCCCGAGCGCTTCGAGCCCCGCGCCCTGCGCGTACTGGATGCCGAGTTCCGACAGCGCCGGCAGCTCCTCCTTGCCGCGCACGTTCTTGGCAGACAGCCGCAGGCCGAGAACCCGCGCCGACGAGATGATGGCCTGCAGCTCGGCCTTGACCAGCGGGTCGACCTTGGCCGCCTCCAGCAGGTCGCCGTTGAGCTTGACCATATAGGGCTGCACGCGGCTGAACGCGCGCAGGCTGCGGATGTCGTTGCAGCCGTCGATGATGATGCGCAGGCCCGCAGCCTGGATCAGCTCCAGCCCGGCCATCGCCGCGGAGGGCGCGCTGGCCACGCGGTGATCGACCTCGATCGCGAAACGACCCGGCTGGCCGTCGAGGCTGCGCGACATCTCGACGAGCTCGTTGAGGAAATCCTCGTCGCACAGCGATTGCGTACTGACGTTGAGGCTGATGCCCTCGAACTGCTGGATCAGTTCGGGCTCGTCGCGACAGGCCTTGAGAATGCGCTTGAACACCTCGGCATCCAGGCGCCCGCCATTACCGGCATGTTCCACCGCCTTGAGGAAGTGCGCCGGCTCCAGCCAGTGACCGTCCTCGTCCTCGATGCGCGCGAACACTTCCAGCCAGGGTGGCCAGTCGGCGGCGTCGCCGGTCGGCAACACGGTCTGCGAGACCAGGTGCAGGCGGTTTTCCAGCAGCCGTTCCGAAACCCAGCGCGCGCGTTCGGCGAGTTGCGCGTGGTCGCCGGCATCCAGCGACGGGCGCGTGGCGCCGAGCGCGAGCTGGCCGGTCATCTGCGTGACCAGGGTTTCGAAGACCTCGTCGACCTTGCTGGCTTCGGCGCCGACCGTGGTCAGGGCATAACGCACCGTCAGGGAGACTCCGAGATCGCTCTGGCGGGACAGATCCAGCTGGCACAGCGCGCGCACCGTCTCGAACAGGTCCACCATCGAGGCCGGCTGAGTGCCGATCTTGATGATGCCGAAGGCAATGCCGCCGATGCGGTAGATCTCGGCCGTGCTGTCCATGCTGCGTCGCAGGTTGCGCGCCAGCGTCTGTGCCAGTTCGTGGCGAAGGTGATCGGTGGGATCGTCCTCGTCGCGCAGGCCGCCGACCAGGAACAGGCCGACCGTGTGCTCGAGCGCGTGCGTGCGATGGCCCTCGATCAGATCCGCGATGCGACGGCGGAAGGACTGGTTGTTCGGCAGCCCCGAGTCCTGGTCGAGATGCGAGAGCGTGGTGGGCGCGGCGTCCAGCGAGTTGGGGATCACGCCGTCGCTGACCAGCTTGATCGTGCCGCCCTGCTGCCGCAGCTGGCCGCCATAGGGCAGCACCGTGACGGCGACCTTGATCTCCTCGCCGCGACCCCCGATCAGCAGCGCCTGGAAGATGCGCGGTGCCGCCAGCTCCGAGTACAGCGTCTGCTCGATCGCCGGCGCCAGCGGGTACTGCAGCCAGTCGGGCTTGTCCGCTTCGAACAGACGCAGGGATTCGTTCATGTGCCGGCCGAGCAGCAGGTGCCGGCTGGTCTGCAACAGCTGCGGTGCGGTCGGCGAGGCCTCGATGATGGTGCCGCTGTGGTCGATCTCGATCACCGCCTCGGCTACGGCATCGGAGAAGCACTGGTGCCGCAGGCGCGCGGTTTCCAGTTCGTGCTCGCGGTGGGCCAGGAGTTCCTTCTGCCGTTGCAGCACATCCTCCAGGTCGCGGGCCTGGCGTTGCGCGGTCTGCACCGCGATTTCCAGGATTTCCAGGTCCTGACGGCCGTAGGCCTCGTTGGGGTTCTTGCGGTTCTTGCGCATGCGCATGCGCAGCCGCTCGACCGGGATGATCAGCACCCGCACCAGATGCAGGTAGATCAGCGCGATCATCACCAGCACGATGCCGTAGTAGGGCACCAGGATCTGCCGGCGCATCTCGTCGCCGCTGAGGATGCGCGAGCCGTACACGAAGACGCCGTCCCCCGGAATCACCAGACGACCCAGCAGCATGCCGATGGCCACCGCGGCCAGCGCGAAGGCGAACAGGCCCAGGTAGATGTTGTAGCGCAGCTCGCCCCAGACGCGGCGGCGTCCGTTGCGCCACTCGATGATCCGGTCTCCGGCACGCCGCACCGCCCCCCACGCTTGCTCCACCATCTCGCTGACTGCCGTTTTAGGTTGTTTTTGCTGGTGAGCAAATTGTACACACCGTGTAATATTTATCCTACATTCGAAAGTGCCGAGATTCCGACCGATGCGCCCAGGCCGCCTTGCTGGTATTGGACTGTTGACCCGGTTGCGAAGGGGCTGTGGCAGGTTGCTGGCCCTGGTGATCGCGCTGGCGGCGTCGCCCGTTCAGGCGCTGTCGCTGTCGGAGCTGAAGTCGGTGTCGGCGCTCGGCGAGCCGCTGCGGCTGGAGTTGATCATCGAGGCCGAGCGCGATATTCCGCCGAAGGTGCGCTTGCTGCCGGCCGGCGAGAACGGGCGCATCGATCTGGAGTCACTGCGCTTCCAGCTGGAGCCGATCGATCGCGAACATCAGCGCCTGCTGATCCTGTCGTCGCGACCGGTCTGGGAGCCGGCGATTGAGCTGTCGGTCGAGGTGGCCCACGACCAGATGCGGATCCGTCGCGATCTGTCCGTCCTGCTGGATCTGCCCGGAACAGCGGTGGCGACGACGCGGCCTGTCGTGCCTCGGCGCGCTGCCGCAGCACCGGTCGCGGTGCCAGTCGCCGATGATGTCCCGGTGGCGATCGTCGCGGCAGCCGAGCCGGTGGCGCCGCGCGTGGCTTCGACGCCGCGCAAGAGCACGCGCCGGTCCTCGCCGTCGGCGGCTATCACCCTGCAGCCGCCCCCGCCGCGCTTCCAGCTCAGCGAGCGCCTGTCCGACAACTGGGCGGAATTGATTGCCCTGCCGGCGCCAGCCGCCTCATCGCTGCCCGAGCCGGAGCCGTCGGAGTCGGCCGGCGCGATGTCCGGGATCGACGCATCCCCGCTGGCGGCGGTTCAGGCGGCCGAGCGCCCTGCGGCGGCCGCAGCACGCGCGATCGCGACGCCGGTATCCGCGCCGGCTCTGTCGCCACTGGATGAGCGGATCCAGCGCGCCCGCAGCATCGACGACGCAGGCTCGCTCTCCGTCGAATCGCCGTGGCTGCTGTTCTTCCTGATGGCGGGTCTGGCGACGGCCATGTTCCTGCAGGCGCGTCGCCTGCGTCGCCAGATGATGCGCGAAGGCGAGCTGCTGCCGGCCTGAGGGCTTGGATCACCGGTTGCGGTAGACCGAGAACTCGAACTCCAGGAACAGCGGCATCGCCCGAACGTCGGCGAACGGCAGGATCTGCGTCATCAGCACGCCGGCGATGCCGGTGCTTGGATCGATCCAGTAGTAGGAGTTGGCCAGCCCTGCCCACATCAGGCTGCCGGCCGGTCGACCCGTCGGCAGCGGCTTGTCGTTGATCAGGAAGCCCAGCCCCCAGCGATGGGGAATGCCCGGGGGCATCGGCAGGTCGTTGGTGAACAGGCGATTGGCGCTCTTCACGGTCGGTACCTGCAACTCACCGATCTGGTTGCGCGCCATCTGGTCGATCGTCTCGGCCTTGAGCACGCGTTCACCGCTGTCGGCCTGGCCGCGGTTGAGCACCATGCGCACGAATTTCAGATAGTCGCCCATCGTGCCGTACAGCCCGCCGCCGCCCATCTCGAATTCCGGTTGCTGCGGCAGTTCCAGACCCATCGGCGCGAGCCGGCCCTCGGCATCCCGCGCATGAATCGTCGCCAGGCGTGCGCGCATGTCAGGACGCAGGACGAACGCGGTATCGCGCAGGTCCAGCGGCGCCAGGATGTTCTGCTCCAGATACCGACCCAGCGTCTGGCCGCTCGCGGCCTCGACCAGCCGTCCGACCCAGTCCGTGCTGACCCCGTAGGACCAGCGCTCGCCCGGATCGAAGAGCAGCGGCAGGCGGATGCTGTCCAGCGCGCAGCTGATGAACCCGGGCGTCTGGGTGGCGGCCTGGTATTTCTGGACGTCCTCGCTGAGGAACTCGTAGCTGAAGCCGGCGGTATGCGTCAGCAGATGGTGCAGCGTGATCGGCCGGGCCGGTGCACGCAGCCGCGGCTGGCCGTTGGCGTCGAAGCCTTCGAGCACCCGGATGTCCCCAAGCTCCGGCAGCCAGGTGGAGGCCGGGCGGTGCAGATCCAGCTTGCCTTGTTCGACCAGCTGCATCGCGGCGACGGAGGTGATCGCCTTGGTCATCGACGCGATCAGTCCGACCGTATCGGGGGTCATTGCGGCGTCCTGCCCCAGCGTGCGGTAGCCGGCGGCGCCTTCGTACAGCATGCCGTTACGGTCGGTGACCATCGCGACCACGCCGGGAACGCCGCCGTCGGCGGTGGCCTTGTGCAGAACGGCATCGAGGACGGCTTTCAGGGTCATGGTGATGTTTCTCCTAGCAGGATGTCGTCAAGCCTCCGCCCGCGCGATCCGAGGGACCCGGGGCGGGCGGCAACGGGTTACGCCGCGCGTGCGGTCGGGTGGGGTGTCGCGGGCTTCAGCCGGGGTTCGAAGATCAGCGCATCATCTTCGATCGGCTCGTCCACCAGCATCGGCCGATCTCGCTCGTAGTGGTGCAGCACCCGCCAGGGCAGATCGCGTCCCTGCCTCGGCAGTTGCGTCCTGCCGCGGGCGACATAGCCGGACTGCAGTGCGCCGAAGATGGTCTCGTCCTGCCGTTCACCGGCGGGTGCGCGCGCCGTCACCACCGCATGGCCTTCGCGGTCCATGTGGTTCAGCAGGCGGCAGATGTAGCGCGAGGCGAGGTCGGCCTTCAGGGTCCACGGGGCATTGGTGTAGCCGAAGATCCACGCCATGTTCGGGACATCCTGCAGGATCACGCCCTTGTAGGTCATCAGCTCGTGGATGGGCTTGGCTTCGCCGTCCACGGTCAGGTCCACGCCGCCAAACACCTGGATCTGCAGTCCGGTGGCCGTGACGATGAGGTCCGCCTCCAGCTCCTGGCCGGACTTGAGCCGGATGCCCTTCTCGGTGAAGGTCTCGATGTGATCGGTGACGACGGAAGCCTTGCCGCGCTTGATCGCCTCGAACAGATCCGCGTCCGGCACCGCGCACAGGCGTTCGTCCCAGGGGTTGTAGGTGGGCGTGAAGTGACGCATGTCGAAATCCTGGCCCAGCTGCTTCTGCACGCCCGACAGCAGCCAGCGTCGGACCTGATTCGGCCAGCGCTTGGCCGCCTTGTACAGCGTGCGCTGGATGAAGATGTTGCGGCTGCGTGCCATCGCATAGACCCAGCGCTCCGGCAACACGTGGCGCAGCACGGCAGAAATCTTGTCGTAGCCCGGTACCGAGAAGATGTAGCTCGGCGAGCGTTGCAGCATGGTCACGTGCGCCGCGTCGTCCGCCATCGCCGGCACGACGGTGACGGCGGTGGCGCCGCTGCCGATGACGACGACGCGCTTGCCGCGATAGTCGAGGGCTTCCGGCCAATGCTGCGGGTGGATGCACTGGCCCTGGAAGCGCTCGATGCCCGGAAAGTCTGGCAGGTAGCCCTTGTCGTAGTTGTAGTAGCCGGTGCAGCTCACCAGATAGTCGCAGGTGAACGTGTGGGTCTGGCCGCTGGCTTCCTCCAGTGCGGTCACCGTCCATCGACGCTGTGCGCTGGACCAGGCGGCCTGCGTGGTCTTCAGGCCGAAGCGGATCTTCTGGTCGATGCCGTATTCGCGCGCGGTGTCGGTCACGTACTGGCGGATCGAAGGGCCATCGGCCAGGACCTTGAGTTCGTTCCAGGGGCGGAACTGGTAGCCGAAGCTGAACATGTCGGAGTCCGAGCGGATGCCCGGATAGCGGAACAGGTCCCAGGTACCGCCGATCGCCTGCCGCCTTTCGAGGATGCCGACGCGCTTGCTCGGGCAGTCGATGGCCAGGTGACAGGCCATGCCGATGCCGGACAGGCCGGCGCCGACGATCAGGACGTCGTAGTGAGTCTGCACGCGGGGTCTCCTCATTTTCTAGTTCGGTGCAGACCGAGTATCGCCTCGGTCAGCGGCTCGTAACTTGACCCTGCGAGACAAACATTGAACAGTGCGAGACATGACAGCCATGGTTCGGGCCAGCGGTCTGCGGGGATACGGCACGCTGATGCGCCAGCTCGGCGTCGATCCGCTGCCGCTGTTGCGCCGCTACCGGATCCCGGCGCCCGCGCTGGCTGACGAGGACGCCCTGTTGTCGCTGCGCGCGGTGGTGCACCTGCTGGAAGCCAGCGCCGAGGTCACGGACTGTCCGGACTTCGGCCTGCGGCTCTCGCACCTGCAGGACATCAGCGTGCTCGGTCCGCTGGCCATCGTCATGCAGAACGCACCGACGGTGCGCAGTGCGATCGAAGATGCCTCGCGCTACCTGTTCGTGCACAGCCCGGGGCTGGTGCTGAGTCTGCAGTCACGCAGCGCGCTGTTCGAGGAGGCCGTGGAGGTGCGCATGGAGGTGCGGCTGGAGCGCCTGCCGGCACAGCGGCAGACGCTGGATCTGTGCCTGGCCGATGTCCTTCACATGATCGAATTGCTGGCGGGCCCCCGGCATCGTCTGCTGGGCGTCGCGCTGCCGCATGCGCCGCTGGCGCCAGCTGCCGTGTATCGCCAGTTCTTCCGGGCGCCGGTGAGCTTCGAGCAGGCCCATGGTGGCCTGCACATCGCACGCACCACGCTGGATGCGGGCCTGCAGGACGTCAATCACACGCTGCGCCGCATTGCCGTCGATTATCTGGCGCAGCAGTTCGGTGCGCCGTTCGAGCATCTGTCGGGTCGCGTGCGTCAGGCCTTGCGTCGAACGCTCGGAACCCCGCAAGGCAACAAGACCGACATCGCCGATCTGCTGGGGCTGCATCCGCGCACGCTGCAGCGGCATCTGGTCGACGAGGGCACGAGCTTCGACGCCATCCGCGAGGAGGTGCGACAGGAAGTGGCGCTGCGCTACCTGCGCGAAACCCGCGTCCCGGTCGGCCAGCTTGCCGGCCTGCTGGGCTTTACCGAGCAGTCGGCGCTGGCGCGTGCCTGTCGCCGCTGGTTCGGCGCGCCGCCGACCGCCCTGCGTCGCGAGTTGACGCGGCGCAGCAAGGAACGGGACTTGCAGCAGCGCTAGTCACGTGCCGCCGCCCCCTGTGCTGGCGGCGGGATTCCGTCGCGGCGAGCGACACCTTGCGAGGGTGGGTCATGGCAGTGCCGTTTGCGTTGTCCGAGCTCCCGGTGTCGAGTCGCCCCGACGCCGACCGCGTCTATCGCCGACTGGTCGAGAACGTGAGCGACTATGCGATCTACATGCTCGACCTGAAGGGCCAGGTCAGCAGCTGGAATCTGGGTGCCCAGCGCTTCAAGGGGTATCTGGAAAGCGAGGTCATCGGACGTCACTTCTCGATGTTCTATACCGAAGAGGATCGCGCCGCGGGCAAGCCCCTGCAGACGCTGGGACGGGCGCTGAGCGAGGGACGCTTCGAGGACTCGGGCTGGCGCTTGCGCAAGGATGGCTGTCGCTTCTGGGCGCATGTCATCGTCGATCTGATCCGCGACGATGCCGGCCAGCCCTTCGGCTTTGCGAAGATCACGCGGGACATCACGGAGCGTCGCGCCGCTGACCTGCGCCTGCGTGAGCTGACCAGCAGTCACCAGGAGCTGGAGCAGTTCATCCAGGTGGCCTCGCATGACCTGCGCGAGCCGCTGCGCAAGGTCCTGGCCTTCAGCGATCTGCTGTTGCAGGAGGAAGGTCATCACCTCAGTGAAGACGGGCGCGGGTATCTGGGCAGCATCACGGCGGCAACCCGGCGCATGCAGGGCCTGCTGGCGAGCCTGCTGGACCTGAGCCGGGTGACGTCGCAGGGTCGTTCCTTCGATCCGTGCGCGATGGACGACGTGCTGCGCGAGGTGTGTTCGGATCTGCAGGTGGCGATCCAGGAGCGCGGCGCCAAGATCACGATCACGGCGCTGCCGCGGATCGAGGCGGACGCGGCGCAGCTGCGCCAGCTCTTCCAGAATCTGATCGAGAACGCGATCAAGTACGCGCGGGAGGGCGTCGAGCCCGTCATCGAAGTCCGTGCCGTGGAAGACGGCAATCCCGATTTCATCACCGTGCAGGTCCGTGACAACGGCATCGGCTTCGAGCCGCAATACGCCGAGCGCATCTTCGGGGTCTTCCAGCGTCTGCACACGCGGGATCGCTACGGCGGAGCCGGAATCGGACTGGCCATCTGTCGCAAGATCTGTGCGCGGCACGGGGGCCAGATTTCGGCGCAGTCCGCGCCGCTGCAGGGGGCCACGTTCACGCTCCGGCTGCCGCGACGGCATCGTTCCGATGCCTGTTGATCTCCCCGTGCGGCCGGTCACGCTGCTGCTGGCGGAGGACGATCCGGACGATCGATTCATGGTCCTGCGGGCGCTGCAGCGTGCGCGCGCCGGCCTGTCGGTCGCGACGGTCAGCGATGGCATCGAGCTGGTCGAGTATCTCGACCGGCTGACGCCCGAGGCCCTGCCGCGACTGTTGATCCTGGATCTGAACATGCCGCGCATGGATGGTCGTCAGGTGCTGGAGCGCATGCGCGACGAACCCAGGTGGAAGACGGTGCCCGTGGTGGTCTTGACGACCTCGGTGGAGCCGGAGGACGCCCAACGCGTCAGGACCCTGGGTGCAGCCGGCTTCATCAGCAAGCCGGATGAGTTCGGCACCCTGATCCGGGTGCTGGCGCGGCTCCTGGATGAGCACCTGGGGCTTGCCCCGGCGGCGGCGACATGAGGCGGCCACTGACCCTGCTGCTGGTGGAAGACGACGTCGAGGACGCGCTGTTGTTCCGGAAGCGCTGTCCCCCGGGATTCGCGGTGCAGCACATGACCACGGCCGAGCGCGGTCTCGACGTGCTGCGCCGCGGTGTCTGCGATGTCTGTTTCACTGACTATCGACTGGGCGCTGCAGGCACGGGTCTGGATCTGGTGCGCCAGGCGCGGGCCGAGGGCCTGCGCACACCGATCGTCGTGATCACCGGCGAGGATCTGGAATCGCTGGCCGAGAACGCGCTGCTGGCAGGCGCCACTGACTTTCTGCCCAAGAACGGTCTGGATGGTGCGGCGATCGAACGCGCGGCGCGCTGGGCCCTGATTCGTCGTCATGTCGAAAACGGCTGCGAAGACGGGATCACGGAGCAGGCGATCGCCCGACTGACAGGGTGCCTGCCAGGTGCGGCTCGGCCGGCCAGTGAACCGCCGGCTGCGGGCGACCTGCGGCGGGTGCTCTACCTCAGTCGCGCCCGCGCCTCGCTGTCGGCGCAGGAGCTGCTGCTGATGTGTAGTGGCTTTGCGACCGCCAACGCGCGCACGCACATCACCGGCGTGCTGGTCTATGCCCGGCAGTGCTTCGTGCAGGTGATCGAGGGGGATCGCGATGCCGTGGCCATGCTGATGCGCCGGATCGAATCGGACACCCGTCACGGCGATCTGAATGTGGTGTTCGAGGAGCCGACGCGCGCGCGCCTGTTCGACGCCTGGAACATGGGCGTGCTGCAGCTGGGCCTGCGATCCGAGTGGACGCCGCTGCAGTGGGAGGCGGCCGGCGTGCAGCTCGCGCGCCTGTGGAGCGAGCAGGGCACGACCCGCGAAGGGGTGGCGCGATTGATTCGCGCGCTGCCGTCGGTGCTGGGCAGCAGTTCGCCATCGTCACTCGCTGTGCAGAGTCGCGCGGATGTTCAGCTTTGCGAGGTCCGGAGCGCCTGACGTAGCTTTTGATTGCCCCTGCCCGCAGACTCACGGCGCCCATGACGATCAAGACTCAAACCCCCGCGCGTCGCACGATCAAGTTGCTCGGCGCCGGCGTGCGCACGCTCGGCCGCAGCATGCTGCATCGGCTGCCGCTGGGCGACGAGCTCGAGCGCACGGCACGGCACTGGGAGCAGGTCGGCAAAGATTGGGTGACCACGCTGGGCGAACTGCGCGGGGCGGCGATGAAGATGGGGCAGCTCGCGTCGCAGTACGCGGACGTGCTGCCGCCCGCGCTGGCCGAGCAGTTGCGCAAGTTGCAGCGCAGTGCCGAGCCGGTGCCTTTTGCCCAGGTCAAGGCGGTGCTCGACGCGGCCTGGACGCCGGCACAGTGGGCGCAGATCGCGGACCTCGAGCCGGTCGCAATGGCGGCGGCCAGCATCGGTCAGGTGCATCGTGCACGGCTGCAGGACGGCCGTGCGGTGGTCATCAAGATCCGCTACCCCGGTGTCCGCGAGGCGGTCGACGCCGATCTGGTGCAGTTGCGTCGCCTGCTGGTGGCGTCGCGGTTGCTGCCGATCGATCCGGCCTCGGTCGATGCGCTGATGCAGGAGGTCCGGGCGCGCCTGCGCGATGAAACCGACTATGCGACCGAGCTTGCGCATCTGCAGACCCTGCGGGCCTCGTGTGCCGTCGACGGCGTGCAGTATCCGACCCCCGTGCCGGCGCTGAGTGCGGACAGCGTCCTGGTGATGAGCGAGGAGTCTGGAGAGTCCCTGGAAGCGGCGTCGACCTGGGCGCTGGAGCCGCGCGAGCGCCTGGCCGCCGTTCTCGGCCGCTGGCTGTGCCACAGCTTCTTCATCGGCCGGGCCGTGCATGCCGATCCGCACCCCGGCAACTTTGCGTTCCGCGAATCGGGCACGGTGGTGGTCTACGACCTGGGCTGCGTGAAGCAGGTGTCGGAAACCGTCGTCGCGCAGGTGCGAACGCTGCTGATCCATGCACGGCATCACGACTGGCCGGCGCTGCACGCGGTGCTGGTCGGCCTGGGCGGCGTGCGACCGGGCGTTGCGGTCGAGGAGGTCGAGGAGATCTACCGCGAGATCGTGGCGCTGACCCTGGACCGGATCTGCGCGGTCGAGCGCTTCGACTTCAGCGATCCGGCCTTCATCGACGATCTGCGCGCGGCAGGTCGCCGGCATCTGACCGCGGCATTCAAGTTCCAGCCCGTGTCCGAACTGGCCTTCGTGATGCGCGCGGTCAGTGGCCTGTACTGGATGTTGCGTACGCTGCGCGCACGCATCGCGGTGCGTGCGTTGTTCGAGCAGTACTGCGGCTAGCCATTGTTGGCGCCGGGTTCTGTGGTCGCGCCGCAGGCCACGCGAGCACCGGCATCAGAACATCGGATCGATGCGCACGCCTTCCATGCGGGCGAGCGCGGTCTGCGTGGCGGGCGCCACGTCTCCCGGCGGACGTCGTGCCGGCCCTGCGGCCTCCACCAGCACAAAGGTCTGACCGCGGTATTCCAGCGCCCGCTGGCCGGCGGCCGGTGTGCCGGCGATCCCCAGCAGGTAGTGCTTTGGCACATGCACGCCGATCAGGCGCGCATCGGTCAGGTTCTGCAGGAGCGACGCCAGCAGCGCGGCCTTGGTGTCGCAGTCGCCGTAGCCGCGCTGCAGGGCGCGCGGGGGCGGATAGAAGCCCAGGATCTTGCGGCCCTCATCCCAGGTCTCGGGCTGGCGATAGACCATCCCGCTCTGCACCAGCGCAATGGCGGCGTCGATCAGCCACTGGCGGTCCTGCCCCTGTTCGGCGGCAAGCCCCCGCAGCGCCGCCGCCAGCGGCTTCACGCGGTCGCGATTGCGCTGCACCGCCTTGGCGATGTCCACGTGCAGCCTTGGCGCCTCTCCCGGTGAATAACTCAGACGCATGCCCTGCGACTGGTAGTAGTGGGTGGTAAAGCGGTCGAACGCCTGTTGCGTGCAACCTTTCTGGGCGCGGCAGCGGGCCATCAGCGCGTCGAGCTCATCGGTGGAGACGCCGTATTCGCGAACGGATTGATGCGTGCTGTCCCGGGACAGCGTGAAGGCCAGGCTCAGCGGGTCTCCGTCGAAGCTGCGGAAGCGGGTGGTCACGCGATAGTGGCCATCGGCCATCCGTACCGCCTCGGTGCCGGTTTGTGGCAGTTCCCGGCGTTCGGTGAAGGTCGTCGCGACCGGCGTGAGGCTCGCGTCCTCCTCGCGCTTCCATCCCTCCGAGGCCTGCGCGTGCGCCGCGACGACGCACAGCGCGGCGGCGACACCTCGCAGCAGGCGCGAACGGAGCAGCGTCAGCGAGGAGTCGGCAACCATGGCAGTCCTCGTGATCCGGAGGGGGTGCCAGGGCCCAATCAATTCACATGCGACCGGGATGAATAGTTGTCAGGGAAAACCTGTCAGGTCTGCGAGCGCCGGCCGATCCGGCCTGCATGAGGACGTGGTGAGGGCCGAAGGCAGGGCTCCCGGCGGTATCGCCAGCGGGACGGACGGGCGCCGGGAGCGGCACCGCTCGCTGGTCACGGCGGCGGCGCCCGCCCGGCGGCGACCGTGTGCGACGGAAAACTGTCGTCGAAGCGACAAAGCATTGACGGCATGCGTCAGAAGGCCGGCACCTTCGCGCCGGTCCCTGTGCGCCGTCGAGGATCAGTGGAAGCGATACGTGACATCCACGCCGTAGGCGCGCGGTTCGCCCCACAGCACCGCGCGGTCTGCGTGTGGCAGGTTATCGATGGCGGTGACCGGATACTCCTTGTCGGCGAGGTTGCGACCCCAGGCGGAGAGGTCCAGCGTGCCGCGATCGCCGAGGCGCAGGCCGCCGGCCGTCACGCGCGCGTTGATCAGGCCATAGCCGTCAATGGCCGTCAGACCGCGCCGCTCCTCGGCGATGACGAAGCCGAGGCGATCCCCGGTGTACTGGTAGTTGAGGTAGGCGCGCAGGTCGCCCCAGCCGCGTCGCAGGAACGTCCAGTCGATCGTCGCGACGCCGGAATGTGGCGGGGCGGCGATGAATGGATACAGGCTCGCGACATTGTTGCCGTCGGCGTCGATGACTTCCTCGACTTCGGCATCCAGATAGGCGTACTGCAGTGACAGGATCAGGTCCTGGAGGGCGACGACCGTGAGATCGAGCTCCGCACCCCGGATGCTCGATTTTCCGGCGTTTCTCGACTTGGTGTCGGAGATCGAGCCGGCGATCAGGAAGTTGGTCTGCATGTCGCGGTACTGGCTGTCGAACACTGCCAGATTGACGCGCAGCCGCTGCCGCCACCACTGGCTTTTCAGGCCCAGCTCCAGGGAGCGCACGGTCTCCGGCTGGAAGCCTTCGATGAAGCCGAAGCCGTAGTCGGTGCCGTCCGACGCGGTGCCGGAGGCGCCGGAAATCTGCGGGTCGCGCGTGTTGAAGCCGCCGCTCTTGTAGGCCGTGGCGTAGGACACGTAGGTGGTGGCCGTGGCACTGAGGTCGTACTGCAGATTGAAGGACGGCGAGAAATTGCGGTCCTTGCGCTGCGCGCGCACGTTCTCGAAGGTGTCGACGCCGCCCAGCAGGAAGCCCGGCACCGGCACGGCAACGAGGCCGAGCCCGGCAATCTGTCCCTCGACGTACTGGGTCTGGATGAAATCCTTGAGCGCCTCGCGCTCGTCCCAGGATTGGCGCAGCCCCAGCGTCAGGCGCAGATCTTCGTCGAAGGCCAGCGGTGTCCACGTGAACTGTCCGAACAGCGCGGTCGCATTATTCTTGATGGCGAACCGATAGTCCCAGAAGGCGGCCAGTCCGGGGAATGCAAGGTCGCGCAGGGGATCGCGCAGGCCGGGCACCGCATTCAGCAGCGCGTCGAGCTGGGAGGGATCGAGTTGGGTGTTGAAGATGTGATGCGTGGGGCCGCCGTCCTCGCCGCCCGCCTCCGTGAAGTGGTAGGCGCCGGCGATGAAGTCGATCTGGTCGAACAGGGTGCCGGACAGCTGCAGCTCATGCGACCACTGATCCTGGAAGATGTGCGGGATCACCAGCGGCGTCGGCTGGCCCCCGCCGGCGAGCAGGCCGGCCGGGCCATCGTAGGCGTGCGTATCGACGCGATACCCTACCGAGCCGCCACCGCCGCCGAGATCCGCGTACTGATCGTCGGTGAGTCGACGATAGGCCCCGATGTACTTCAGATCGAGTCCGGCGGTCAGGGGCGTGCTCACGACCAGCGTGTGGCCTTGGGTCTTCGAGTTCGAGGCTTCATAAGGTGCGCCGGAGGCCAGGCTCGACCGTCGCCGCGAGTCGTACACGGATTCGGACTGCGCATAGGGCTTGAACAGATCCGCCATGCCATGCGGCGTTTCGGACGGCAGGATCGCCTGGAACAGGGTGTTGTAGTACTCCAGATCGGTGTGATCGTAGGAGTAGTCGGCGATCAGCGAGTCGGTTACGAACCAGCGTGCGTCGAAACGATAGGCGCGCTCGTCGCGATCGCCGAAGTCGCCGCCCGGTCCGGTGTTTTCGACGAAGCCATCCCGTTGTCCGGCGAGGAACGCGAACTTCACGGCGAGGCTGTCGCCGAGCGGCACATTCAGCGAGCTCTTGCCGGTCAGCAGATTGCGCGAGCCGACCGTGAGCTGGTGCGTCATCGACAGGGCATCGGTGGACGGGCGACGCGTCACCAGGTTCACGGCACCGCCGGTGGTATTGCGACCGTACAGCGTGCCCTGCGGACCCCGCAGGACCTCAATGCGCTCGAGATCGGCGAGCTCCAGCGCCAGGCCTACCGACCGCGCCAGGTAGACGCCGTCCAGATAGATCCCGACCGCCGGGTCCTGGGTGACCTGCGAGTCGGTGATGCCGATGCCGCGGATCGTGACACGCAGGGTCGTGCTCGACAGCGGATGCGGCTCGATGACCATGCTCGGCACATTGGCAGCGAGATCCTGCACGCCGTTGATGCCGCGCTGCGCGAGCTTGTCGCTGTTGAAGGCCTCCATCGAGATCGGCGTGTCCTGCACCGAGGCGGCGCGGCGTTCGGCCGTGACGATGATCTCCTCCAGCGCGGTGGTGCCCTCGGTGCCGCCGGGTGGCGGCGAGAGGGCTTCGGGAGCGCGCAGTGGTTCCACGGCAAGGGTGTCCAGCGAGGTCGGAGTTGCGTCTATGCCTGCTTCGGCGGGTGGCGCCGCCGCTGGGTCGGGCGGGGCGTCCGTATCGGTCTGTGCCAGCGCAACGCCGGCCTGCAGGCTCATCAGCACCGCGATCCATCGGACCTGCATCTGCATTTTTCTCCCCCCTGGTGAACAGCATGTCGCGGCGTCGTGCGCTGCGTTATCGATTCGAATCTACGGCCAGCCCCGAACCCCCGTCAGTGCTTCCGTCCGCGACCACAGCCGCGCCGCCAGTGCGGCATCGCGCGCCGCCGGGCCGGGCGTGATCAACACGGGCGGTCCACAGCTTTCCATCAGCCAGCGCGGGCCGACGAAGGCGCCGCGCGGCAGCGTTGCCGAGGTGGCGGCTTCGATCACCGAGGCTGCCCCCTGCTGCGGCGACTGTCCGACATGACGCAGTCCGATCGCCATCGTGGCGCCGGCCAGCCGCTGCCAGAGACGGTCCTGCGGCGAGCGTCGACGATTGCGGCCGATCTGCGTGCGACAAACGCCGGGATGTGCGGCATAGCTGGCGACGCGACTGCCGGTGGCATCGAGGCGGCGTTGCAGCTCCAGTGCGAACAGCAGACAGGACAACTTGGCCTGCTGATACGCCCGGATCGGCTCGTAGGCGCGCTCGAAGCTGAGATCGTCCAGATTGAGGCGCGCCTGCCGCTGTACCAGGCTGGAGATGCTGATGACCCGCGCGGCATCCGCGCGCTGCAGCAGCGGCCACAGCGCATGGGTCAACCGGAAATGCCCCAGGTGTGCGATGGCGAAGGTCAGCTCATGCCCCTCGGTCGACAGGCTGCGCTGCGAGGGCGGGTAGATGCCGGCGTTGTTGACCAGCACGTCGATGGCCTGGCCCTGCTGCATCAGCCGCTGGGCACAGGCCGCGATGCTGGCGGGGTCGGCGAGGTCCAGCGCCTCGACCCGAATTCTGTCGGTACCGGGCTGGAGGTTCCGCAGCACCGCGGCCGCTCGCTGCGCGGCCGCGAGGTCGATATCTGCCAGCGTGACGTCGAAGCCCAGCGCAGCGAACCGCTGCGCGCAACCGAATCCCAGGCCGCTGGCGCCGCCGGTGATCAGGACGTGTTGACTCCCCATGCCGGGACGATACGGTACGTATCGTACACATCCATCCCTCGAATGGATGAGGGGCGCCGCGGGCAGTCAGCGCGTCGGGTTGCCGATGCCGGCGAGCAGCAGCTTCACCAGCTTGCGGACCCACGCACGGGTAATCCGCTCCAGCAGAAAATGCTGACGGATGGAAATGGCGCCCTGGATGAGATCGATGACCAGCTCGATGTCCGTGTCCGGGGCCAGCTCGCCGCGCTGGATCGCGCGGGCGATAACCACGCGCATCGGCTGGCGCCGCTGGTCGTTGATCTGGATCAGGGCTGCGGCCAGCGCCGGATTGTTGGCGCACTCTGCGACCAGCATCGGTAGCACGCTGCGCAGCGGCGAGCGCTCCATGATGCGGGCGAACTGTCCGAACAGGATCAGCAGATCCTCCTCGAAGCTCTTGCCCTGCCGGGGCACGGCCATCGGCAACTGGCCGAATACCGCGAGAATCAGATGTTCCTTGGTGCGCCAGCGCCGGTAGATGGTGGTCTTGCTGGCCTTGGCGGTGGCGGCGACCCGGTCGATGGTCAGGGCCGTGTAACCGCCTTCGCTGAGAATCTGCAGGGTCGCCTTCAGGATCGCCTGTTCGGCGGCGACGCCGCGCGCGCGCGTCGAGATGTAGGCCTGATGCGTCACGTCACTTGCCGGTCGCGTGACGGATGCCTTCCA
>JBEIOK010000071.1:0-13140 GCA_040377605.1 Nevskiaceae bacterium
CAGCGGGCGCAACGCGCACCGGCGGCCGAAGAGGTCTATGCCTTTGGACCGCACGCCGCGACGTCAGCCTTCGAGCGCGGCTCGCTGCAGCTCGATCCGGAGACGGCGCACAACCTCGATATCGGCTTCGGCCGGGATGATGGCCCCTGGACCTGGGAAATCGGTGCGTTCTACAACCGCATCACCGACTACATCTTCCTGCAGGAAGTGGATCTGGGGCTGAATGCCGACGGCAGCGGCACGCTCGCCGCCGACGGCATTGCCGATCGCGTCGATGACGCCGGCGTCTTTGCAGCGGATGGCGAACTGCTGCTGCTCGACTTCCGTCAGCAGGATGCCGAGTTCTACGGCGCGGAGATCTCGACCCAGCTCAAGCTGATCGACAGCGGCGACTATCGTCTGAGTCTGCGCGGCTTCGGCGACGTCGTGCGCGCCACGCTCAGGGACAGCGGCGAGAACCTGCCACGCATCACGCCGATGCGGCTGGGCATCAGTGCCGACGGCGGGTACGGCCCCTATTCCGCCACGCTGGGCTACATCCGCGTGATGGAGCAGGACCGCACCGCAGCGCTGGAGACGCCGACCCCTGGCCATGATCTGCTGTCGGCCGATCTCGGTTACACGCTGACCGTCGGCGGTGCGCGCGTCACGCTCTATGCGCGCGGGCGCAACCTGCTGGATGAGAAGCAGCGGCTGTCGACGTCCTTCCTCAAGGACATCTCGCCACAGCCGGGGCGATCGGTCTTCGTTGGACTGCGCTTCGACTTCGACCCCAGCGCGTCCTGAGCCCTGCGGGCCCGCCCGCCGTTCCCGCTTTCCTTCCCGTTCTACCCGGCGGTAGCGCGCTGCGCGCCCTCGGGCTCCGACGAACCTTTTTGGAGTCCTTTCTCATGAATTTTCCTTCCCTGGGCCTGGCGCCGCGCGCCACCCTGCTGATCACCGCCCTGATGCTGGGCGCTTGTAACGATCAGGATGCCCTGCGCGACAGCCACGACGATCACGATCACACCGAAGTCGAGACCAGCGGCCGCCTGGTCTATGGCAAGGCCGATGGCGCCGCTTCGCGCGTCTACGTCTACGACCTGCATGACAACGAGATTGCTGGCGAATTTCCATTTGCCAACGCCCCCAGTGCGATCTATTCCAGCCCGGAGCGCCGCTATGCCGTGGTACTTCAGCGCACCAACGACAAGACCAGCTTCATCGATGGCGGTGTCTGGCAGGAAGATCATGGCGATCACCTGCACGACTACGTCGAAGCGCCTTTGAAGCTGGCGCTGGAGATCGACGGTGCGCGCCCGACGCACTACGAGGTTCACGAAGAACTCGCGGCACTGTTCCTCGATGGTGTCGCACCCGACCAGGTGGCCGGCATCCGCACGTTCTCGGACGAAAGCCTTGAACTCGGCCGCATGGAAGCCAGCCTCGATCTGCCGCGCTTCATGCACGGGACCGCCGAGCCGCGCGGTGACTACTTGCTGACGACGTTCCGCGCCGAGGGCGCCAGCGGCACGCTGCCGAGCGCGGTGGAGCTGTATCAGCGCAGCGGGCCGGGTTATGTCCGCATCGACGGGTTCGGCCAGCAGGCCTGCGACAGCCTGCACGGCAGCTTTTCCAACGAGCACTACACGGCCTTCGGTTGCTCCAATGGTGTGCTGGTGGTCGAGCAGGCCGGCAGCACCTTCACCCCAAGCTTCATCGCCAATCCGGCCAGCCTGACCGGCTCCCGCATCGGCACGCTGGCGGGCCATCACGAGATCGACGCCTTCGCCGGCTTTGCCGGCAACGATCTGTATTTGGTCGACCCGGTCGCCGGGGCGATGACGCGGGTCGACTGGACCGGCGGCGCGTCGGTCACCAAATCAGCACACGCGATGGACGCGCACGGTGAGCATTTCCTGATTCTGGACAGCAGTGGCAAGCTGCACCTGCTGGATCCGGCGGATGGCTGGAAGACCGTGGACACCGTGCAGGCGCTGACCGCCGTCAGCGGCACCCCCACGATGGTGGTGAGCCAGGCCGATGAAACCGCCTTCATCACCGACAACGCCAATCAGGCAATTGTCGTCGTGGATCTCGAAACCCTGAGCACCCGCAGTATCCCGCTGGGCTTCATCCCGACGGGCCTGGCGTGGGTCGGGATCGCCGGTGCGCACGACGATCACGCGCACTGAGAACGCTTCGCGGCAATGAGGCCGGCGTCTGCTGACGCCGGCCTTTTTATGGGCTCATGCGGCGGGGACGCGCAGATCGACGGCGCCGGGTTCCAGGAGACGATCCCGGAACCACTGCAGCGTGCGTCCTTCCTCCCCACCCCGCCAGGCCACATGCAGCGCGGTCGGCGCGCGCACGCTGGCCACCCGGCGCGTCACCAGTTGGCCGGTCCGCAAATGCGGCGGCACCAGATGCGCCGGCAGGAATCCAACACCCAACCCCGCCGCCTGCGCGGCAATCTTGGCGCCAAGCGTGGGCACCACGATCGTCTCCTGCCCAAGCTGGATACCGCCGCTGCGGGGCGCCAGCTTGCGCGAGGAGTCGGCCGCCACCACGACGCGGTACTGGGCGATGACGTCATCCGGAATCGGTTCCGGATAGTCGGCCAGGGGGTGATGCGGCGCGCAGGCGAACACGAATTCGACCGTGCCGAGCGGACGCGACACCAGCCCATAGCCCTGCGGCATGTCGCCCGGCGCGCCGACTGCAAGGTCTGCCCGCCGGTCAATCAGCGCGTCCCAGGCGCCGCCGAAGATTTCGTTGGTGAAGCGCAGCCGCGTGCCGCAGACCAGGGCGTCGAATTCCGACACCAGCGGATACAACCGCTCCAGCGGGATCAGCTCATCCACCGCCAGCGTGAGCTGGGTCTCCCAGCCGTGGGCCACCTGCTTGACGCTGTTTTCCAGGCTCTGGGCCTGGCGCAGCAGATCGCGGCCGCGCTCCAGCAACGCCTCGCCCGCAGGCGTGAGCTTGGCGCGCTTGCCGCTGCGGTCGAAGATCTGGACGTTGAGATCGGATTCCAGCTTCTGCACCGTGTAGGTCACGGCGGAGGGCACGCGGTGCAGCGCCTCAGCCGCCCGCGCGAAGCTGCCGTGCTCGGCAATCGCATCGAGGGTTTCCAGGGCATCCAGGGTCAGGCGCATGCGTATTCGATTCCGCTGAAGCAATGCCTCAGAACATTCCGCTTTCGTGACGTGGCGTCAATCCCTAGATTCAGCGGCATGGACAAGTCCCTCCTCCCGTTGCAGATCCGTCGTGCGGAAGACCGCGGCCATAACGAGCGCGGCTGGCTCGACAGTTTCCACACCTTCTCGTTCAGCGACTACTACGACCCCCGCTGGATGGGCTACGGTCCGCTGCGGGTGATCAACGAGGACCGCGTCGTCCCCAGTGCCGGCTTTCCGCCGCATTCGCATCAGAACATGGAGATTCTCTCGTACGTGCTCGACGGCGGCCTCAAGCACCGCGACTCCAGCGGCGGCGGTGGCGTGATCCGCCACGGCGAACTGCAGGTGATGAGTGCGGGGCGCGGCATCAACCACAGCGAGATGAACGCGAGCTACACCGAACCGGTGCATTTCCTGCAGATCTGGATCGAACCGGAGACGCGCGGGCTGCCGCCCGGCTATCAGCAGAAGCCCCTGGATGCCGCCGCGCTGCGCGAGGGCTTTGCGCTGGTGGCGGCGCATCCGCGTGAGCAGGCCCCCTTCGCGATCCATCAGGACGCGCGGCTGTCGATCGCCTGGCCGGAGGCCGGCAAGACCCTCGCGGTGCCGGTGCGCGAAGGCCGCAAGCACTATCTGCACGTGGCGCGCGGCACCGTCGCCCTTGGCGACGAAACGCTGCAGGCCGGCGATGCGGCGCTGATCGAGGACGCGGCGCCACTGACGCTGGATGCGATTTCGGACGCGGAGGTGTTGCTGTTCGACCTGGCGTGAGGCTTTCGACAACCGTCATCCTCAGCGGAGCGATGGATCCTGTCGCGGACCGCACCACGATCCGAAAGAAGAGCCCTCGCTCCACCCACGATGACAACGCCGGCTTAGTGCCACTCCACGCCAAGGTGAATCGAGAAGTCCGGCGACGAGCGCGTGATCAGGTCTTCCTGCAGGCCCAGCGTCCAGAACGTGCTTTCATCCAGCGCGTAACGAAAGCCAAAGGCGAGTTGCAGGCCGGTCCGCGTCAGGGCTTCCAGCGCGCTGTCGTCGTAGAGCGGGCCGTGCGCATAGAACTGCACCCCGGCATCGAGGCGCTCGGTGAGCGCATAAGCCAGCGACAGCCAGCCGAACGGCACGAGGGTTTCCATCAGATCCTGCAGCGGGCCGTCGCCACGCGTGGCGCTCACCCCCGCCGCCATCGCGCCGCTCCAGCGCTCGGTGACCCCCAGCCGAAAGCCCTGCTCGTACCAGCCCGCGGCCCCGAGGCCACCGCCTTCCAGTTCATCAGCGTCGCCCGTCGGGAGTTGCAGCATCACGCGCAGGCAGCGCAGCGCCTCGCCGCAGGTGGCCGCACCCAGCCGCAGATCACCCAGGCGGCTGCCGCTGTCACCGACATCGAAGATCGTGTCGGCGCCGCGCGTATACGTGTTGCGAAACGCATCGCGGGGCAGCTGCTCGCGTCCGCCGTTGGGCAAGCCGAACCAGCCGTGCCATTCCTCGATGCCGGAGTCGAGCACACCGCCGCCCGTGATCAGCAGCGGCAGCTCGGCAGTGAAGCGCCAGCCGGCCCAGCGCCAGTGTTCGCTGATCGACAGCCGCAGCGACTCGCTGTCCAGCCGCAGGGACTCCGTCCCGGCCTGCTCCAGCAGCACCTCGTTGGTCCAGTCCAACTGCAGGCGCCAGCCGGCCTCGGCACTCGCCGCCTCGGGCGACGGCAAGGCATGCTGACGCGCCAGCGCACCCTGGTTGAACACCGGGAACACGAAGGGCGGGCTGGCGGCGGCTGGCACGGCCGCCAAGGCGAGGCAAAAACCAAGAAAACCGGGGCCAAAGCGGCGCATTCGGGTCTATCCGTCTTGGAAATCGAGGCCACATTGTGCCCGCTTCCGCTGGGTGGCAGCGATCCCGGTGACAGTGCGATGACAGCAGGGTTTCACCCCTTTGCGGGTTACCGGCGCGGGCACAACCTCTGCTAGCATCGACGCCCCTGTTTGCTACCCGTGGTTGCGTCCCATGCGTTTTGTCACTGAAAACACGCGGATCAAGTCGATCAGCGATGTCTCCACACCGGCCGAAGTCCAGGCCGAGCTCGCCCCGTCCGAAGCCGCGCTGAAGACCACCTTCGACGCGCGTCGCGAGATCCAGGACATCCTGTACGGCCGCGACGACCGCCTGCTGGTGATCGTCGGCCCCTGCTCGATCCACGACACCCAGGCCGCGCTCGAATACGCCCAGCGCCTGAAGACGCTGCGCGCGCAGCTGGACAAGCACCTGCTGATCGTCATGCGCGTGTATTTCGAGAAGCCGCGCACGACCGTGGGCTGGAAAGGGCTGATCAACGACCCGAATCTCGACGACAGCTACGACATCAATCAGGGCCTGCGCGTCGGCCGTCGACTCCTGCTGGACCTCAACGACATGGGCATTCCGGCCGGTGTCGAGTACCTCGACATCCTGACGCCGCAGTACCTGACGGACCTCGTTGCCTGGGGCGCGATCGGCGCTCGCACCACCGAGTCACAGCTGCATCGCGAACTGGCCTCGGCCCTGTCCTGCCCGGTCGGCTTCAAGAACGGAACCGAAGGCAGCGTGAAGGTGGCCGTCGATGCAGTGATGTCGGCCAAGCATCCACACCGCTTCCTGTCATTGACGCAGGAAGGCCGTGTGTCGATCTTCGAGACCACCGGCAACGAGGACTGCCACATCATCCTGCGCGGCGGCAGCGCCGGCACCAATTACGACGCCAAGAGCGTCGATGCGGCCTGCGCGGCGCTGACCAAGGCGGGCCTGCGTCCGCAGGTCATGATCGACTTCAGTCACGCCAACTCCAGCAAGCAGCACAAGCGTCAGATCGTGGTCGGCCAGGACGTCGGCCATCAGATCGCCGGCGGCGATGCGCGCATCATCGGCGTGATGGTGGAATCGCACCTTGTCGAAGGTCGCCAGGAAATCGGTCCGCGTGATCAGATGTGCTACGGCCAGTCCGTGACCGACGCCTGCATCCACTGGGACGACACCACGGAACTGCTGCGCCACCTCGCCCACAGCGTGGAACAGCGCCGGCTGCGCAACGCGCGTTCGGCGTAACGCGCACTTCGCCGTAACCGATCCCGAAGGCCCGCTGCATGCAGGCCTTTTTTGTGGGCCGGCCTACGGCGTATGGACGTAAACGACGCCGCTGTCCTCGGAGACCTCAAAGGTCTTTACCGGGGCGGGCGCCTTGCCCAGCGCGATCAGCTTGTGCGTCCACTGCGGCGTCCGCACTCCGACGAATCCGTTGACCCAGTCGCGGTTCTCGCCGGTGCACAGATCGAATGTCGATCCGTGCCAGGGACAGCGGATCGCACCATTGGCGATCTCACCCTTGGCCAGCGGCAGCCCCAGGTGCGGGCATTTGTTCTCGATCGCACACAGCTGCTTCTTCACGCGCGTCACCAGCACGCGGTGCTCGCCGACCTTGGCGGCGTGAAACTCACCCTCGAAAACCTCGTCGGATCTCGCCACTTCGATACGCTGCATGGTTCCCCTCCCAGTGCCGGCGCGATTGTTGTGTGGCCACGATAGTCCAAATCGGCGGGGAGCAGTAGCGATGGCAGACTGGCCGGCGTCAGGCCATCACGAAATCCTCGATCAGCTGGCGGCAGTCGCTGACCGCGTCGAACAGTACCAGATGGCCGCTGCGATGCAGGGTCTTCACGGTGACCTGCCCGCGATACAGGCGTTCGATCACGAAACGATCGACCTCGTCCATCACGCAAGGCACCGAGGTCGTCTGTCGCGGCGGCAGCAGCGGGATGTCGCCGGTCAGAATCAGGGCCGGTACTCGCAGGCGATCGAGCACCGGGTAGTAGATGCGCTCCGCCGTGCCTTGCGTCGTCGCGATCCCGAAGATGTCTGCGGCAAAGCTCTGCATGAAGGCGCTGTGCGGCGCGCGCGCCAGCGCGGTGCGAACCGCATGGGCGACGTGCCAAAGCTTGGCCGTGGTCAGCGGCGGATCGGCGGCGATCACGTCGTGCACCCTGTCGGTCTCCTGCAGGCCGGCCATCGCCAGCGCGACCAGACCTCCCAGCGATTCGCCCAGCACAAACAGGCGCCGCTGCGGGAACAGCGCTGCCATGGCGACGCCGAGGCGCTGCGCGAAGCGGTCGACGGTTGCTGGGACGAGGGGGGAGGAGCGTCCGTGTCCCGGCAGGTCGACAAAGACGATGTCGAACGGTGCCGGCCACCACGGAACCGCCCCCATCAGGACTTCCGCGCGCCTCAGCGCACCGTGCACCACGAGCAGCAGCGGGCGCTCGTCGGACTGCGGCACGTCCGTCGTGTACACGGCCAGTTCGCCGGCCGCGGTGGTGTGCCGATGGATGCGCCAGGGGCTCTGCAGCGCGGGCACTGCGTCAGTCGCCATCGCGTGGACGCTCGCGCGCCGCTGCACCGGCCGACACCAGGATCGCCAGCCCTGACAGCAGCCCCGCCATCACCGCCACCCCCTGCAGCACGATGGGGCCCCCGGCCGCGTAGACCACGGCCGGCGGGAACGCCGCTGCGAGCACCGACACGCCGAGCAGAACCCCACGCATCAGCCGCCACGCCCCGGTGGAGGACCGAAGATGTCGGGCCGCAGCCGATGCCGGCTGTAGACGCCGTTGCTGAACTCGTCGATCTGCCGCGCCCGCAAGGGCGGAATCGGCCGCAGGCCCCGCTCCCACTGATAGAAGTTGTCCGTGCTGATCCCGCCCATGTAGATCGACAGCGCGTCGGCATGTGCCCAGATGAAGCGGAACAGCCGCTTGCGGAAGGCCGCCGGGCCATCACCCTCGGTGTCGCCGCTGCTGGAATCCGCCATGACCTGACTGAGTGAAAACCCCCAGCTCGAATAATAGCTGCACTATTGGACGAGTCAATAGCGTTGCTGCTTTGCGCCGTCTAGCAGTGCTATGCAGACTTCCGGCAATGGCACGCCGAAGAAAGCTGACGGAAGCAGAGCGGGACGACGCCCAGCGCCTGCGCGCGGCGTGGCTGCAGTTCAAGAAATCGCACGCCCATGCGACCCAGGAATGGATGTCCTTGCAGTGCGGCTGGAGAACCCAGGGCGCGTTCTATCAGTACGTCGCCGGAGTCATCCCGCTGAACCTGGAGGCCGCGTTGAAAGTCTGCGGCGTGCTCGAAATCAGCGTCAGCCAGATCAGCCCGCGCCTCGCGGCGTTGATGCCGACCGCCACCGCTAAGTCCGGCGCCGGCTATGGCGACGGCAGCCGCCGCATTCCGGTCTTCGATGCTCGCCAGGCGCTGTCGTTTGCCTCCAGCGCGGCGCGATCAGCAGCGACCGCCCTCGGGCTGGACGCCCCGCTCGCCACCGCCTGCGGCGCCCAGACCTTCGCGCTGATCGTCGGCGATCGCGCGATGCAGCCGGAGTTCAGTGAAGGCGATCTCGTCATCATCGATCCCGAGACACCGCCGCAGCCCGGCGAGATCGTGGCCGCCCAGGTCGACGGCGAGCCGCAGCTGATGCTGCGGAAATACCGGGTGCGCAAGGCGAACGCGCGCCAGCGCCAGTCACGCATAGAACTGATCGCGCTCAACGAGGATTTCGCCTCGATCACGATCGACAACGACCTTCCGGGCACGGTGATCGGGCCCGTGATCGAACATCGACGCCGGCTCAGGCGGAGCTGAGCATCGGCAGTCTCAGATCCCCAGCACGCAGATCCACTCGCTCTGCTGGTAGAACTTCTCGCACTCGTCGGCCAGCTCGCGCAGCATGCGGGCGATCTCGTGGCGACGGGTCGCCAGCTCGCGGTCCAGCTCGGGATCGTCGTTGACCAGCTGCAGGGCACGCCGGGCCGCCGCCGGATCGAGCCGGTCCAGCCGGTTGGCCACGTCGCGCCACTCGGCGATGACCTTCTCCCCGATTTCCTCGGGCAGGTTGTTCATCGCGTAGTGGTCAAAGTCGGGAAAGTGCTTGGCGAGGATGCCTTCGGTGACGATGAAGGCCTCGTCCCAGACAAACAGGAAGCCCTCCTGCCAATGCGCGCCGACATACTTGCCTGGACCGATCTCTAGGAAGTTGGTCGAGACGAGCTCCTCCTTGCGGTGACGCAGGCGGTAGTCCATGGGATGCTCCAGCGGCCGTCTCTCCTAGAAGACGCACGACCGCCGTGAAACCCGAAGCGTCCGGAAAGACGGGCCGCCGAACGGCGCCCGCTTTCCGTCAGCGTAGTGTCAGAAGTATTCGCCCTTGAAGAGGTTGGCAAACACCACCTGCTCCAGCGTCGGCTTCTCGCCTTCCTTGCGGCCGCCCTTGGAGGCGGACGAGGACGGGAACAGACGGAAGCCGCGGTTGAGGATGTAGTCGTTGACCTTGGGCCACAGGGCGTAACTCACGGCGGCAGCGGTGCCAAGCACCGTGGCGACGGACTTGGGGCGCTCGATCAGGGCCTTCATCACGGTATCGCCCGCCTTGTTGGGGCTCCAGGTCGGCACGTAGTCATAGAGCTTGGTCGGCGCAATCATCGGCGTGCGCACCAGCGGCATGTAGATCGCCGTGACTTCGATGTTCTTGTGCTTGACCTCGGCCGACAGGCAGCGCGAGAACGCATCGAGCGCCGCCTTGCTGGCGACATAGGCAGAGAAGCGTGCCGCGTTGGCGAGCACGCCGATCGAACTGATGTTGATGATGTGACCGCTCTTGCGAGCCGTCATGCTCGGCAGCAGGTTGAGGATCATGCGCACGGCGCCGAAGTAGTTCAGCTGCATCGTGCGCTCGAAGTCATGGAAGCGATCCAGCGATTCCATCACTGCGCGACGGATCGAGCGGCCGGCATTGTTGACGAGAATATCGACGTGGCCGAAGTCGGCGAGGATCGCCTGCGCGCAATCATCGATTGCCTTCATGTCGTTGAGGTCGCAGGGATACACGTGCGCCTCGCCACCGGCCTTGGCGATGACGCCCTGGGTTTCCTCCAGCTTCTCGCGCGTGCGCGCCACCAGAATCACCTTGGCGCCCGCGGCCGCGAGCTTGCGGGAGACGATCAGGCCGATGCCGCTGCTGGCGCCGGTGACGACCGCCACCTTGCCCGCGAGCTTCTGCACCGCGCCGCGCGGCAGCGTCACCTCAAGGTCCAGGAAGGTTTCCCAGTAGACCCACAGCTTCTCGGCGTAGTCGCGGATATCCGGGCATTTGATGTCGGTGCCCTTGAGCGCCGCACGCGCGCGCTTGTCGTCGAAGACGGCGCGGTTGCCGACATAACCGAGCACCGACAGCGGCACGCCGATGGCCTTGGAAATGCGCTTCTCGACCTGGGCCGGGATGCGGCTGCCGACGCGGCCGGCGAGTTCGCGCATCGGCTCGGGCACGTCGGGCAGTTCGAACTTGCGCGCGAATTCGGGGCCGTGCGCCGCTTCAAGCAGGGTCTGCAGCAGGCTGCCGACCGTCGGCGCATCGGACTGCACGAGGCAGAAGCACTTGCCGTCGAGCCCGTCCTGGTGGGCGATGTGATCCATCGCCGCCGCCACGTAATCGACCGGCACCACCGGCACCTTGCCGCCTTCGATGCCCAGCAGCGGCAGCCACTTGGGCACGGCGTGACTCAGCTTCTGCAGCGTCTTGAAGAAGTAGTAGGGGCCGTCGATCTTGTCCATCTCGCCGGTCTGCGAGGAGCCGACGACCGCACCCGGGCGATAGATGCGAAACGGCACCTTGGTCTCGTTGCGGACAATGGCCTCGGACTGGAACTTGCTGCGGTAGTACGGGTGATCGGTCTTCTGGCCCTCGTCGAACATGTCTTCGGTGAAGCGGCCGACATACCCGCTGCCGGCCACCGCCACGCTCGACACGTGATGCAGCCGCACGTTGCCCCCCAGATCGTTGACGAAAGACACGACGTTGCGCGTGCCTTCGTTGTTGATGCGATCGGCCGTCTCGTCGTCCATGTTCATGTCGTAGACGGCGGCGAGATGGAAGACGTGGTCGATCTTGCCGGCCAGCTTCTTGAAATCGGCGGCGGAGATCAGGCCCGGCGTCGCAATGTCGCCATAGACCGCGTGCAGGCGCTTGCCCTCATCGCCATAGCGGGCCTGCAGGGCCTCGAACTTGTCGCGCGAGGACTCGCGCACGAGCACATGGATCTTGCCGCCTTCGCGCGCGAGCAAGCGTTCGAGCAGGAACTTGCCGATGAAGCCGGTAGCGCCGGTAACGAAGTAGTTCATGGTCTGGTTTCCCCTGGGACTCGATGGGTGCTGACGGATAACGATCTTACCGGAGGGCCCGACCCGTGTCGGTGACCTCAGCGACAGCGCGGGACCGGGGTTCAGCGTGCGGGTGCAGCGGGGTCCGGCGGCCGGTCATCGCGGACGCGCAGGAAGCGGGCGAAGCGCGGGGTCCCGTGTCGCGTGTACCCGTTGTAGGCGTAGCTCACCCAGGCGCCGATCGGCGGCGGCCGATCTCGCTGTGCGTCGGAGAACCCGGTGCCGAGCCGAAAGCGCAGGCCGTCAGGGCGCTCGACCAGCAGCGCGCCCATCATGCCCTCGTACTTGCCCTGGCCCGGCAGGTGCGCCACCACGCGCGCCTCGGCATCCTCGAAGGGCTTGAGCTTGAGCAGGTCGTCACTGCGGCGCGCGCGGTAATACGCCTCGCCCCGGTGCAGCATCAGGCCTTCACCGCCGCCGGCCACCACGTCGTCCAGTCGCGCCTGCAGCATCGCCGGATCCTCGATGCGCACCTGCTCGACCGCCTGCACCCAGGGCCGTCGCAGTGCATCGATCAGCGTCCGCAGCGCGGCGAGGCGCACGCTGAAGACGCCGGGATGGTGCGGCAAATCGAAGACCATGAAGCGCAGCTGACGCCAGAGCGCATCGTCCGGTTCCTGCCGACGCGCGACCCCCGAGGCAAACTCGAAGCGCCCGCGCCCGGCCCACAACTCGCCGTCCAGTGCCTGATCGGGCCAGCCCGCGAAGAACCAGGCGGGAGCATGGATGCGCTCGCCGCCCCGCGTCAGCAGTTGGGTACCGTCCCAGTACGCGCGGATGCCATCGTATTTCTCGCTGACCCAGTAGTCGGCCAGCGCGACGTTCTCACGATAGACCTCGGCGAGCATCAGCGGCGGAGGGGTGGACGACTGCGCCACCCCCTCCCCGGCCAGGAGCGCTGCGGCGAGGAGAACCCACCCCCCGCGTCGCATTCGCCCGCACCCGATCAAAGCCCGGCGCAGCGACGGCGCGACGGCGCTACGGCGCGACCGGAATCCAGCCGATATCGGTGTCGGTCTGCACGAACCACCAGTCACCGTCGGCATTGGTGACCCGGTTGCGCAGCACCAGCACCGTCCCGATCGGCAGCGTCGCCTTGGCGGCCGTCTCGCGCTTCGGGCTGTCGCGGAACGGCATCGCCGCCAGCAGGCGCATGCGATGTGCACCGGACGCCAGCGCCGGCGCGATCGCAGGGGCAGGCGACACAGGCTCGGCGGGACCGGGGTCGGCCGTGTCCGGCGCAGCGTCAGCCGCGAGTGCGGCCGGGGCCGGCTGTCCCGCCGCAGGGACGCTCGGCGGGGCCTGCGGCACCGGTTCCGACGCCGGCGCTGCGGGCGCAGCAACCGGCGGTGCGGCTTCAGGTGCTGCGGCTTGTACAGCGGGCGTGGCGCGGTTGAGCGTCGCACCCGGCGCAGCCTTCGCGGCCGGAAACTCAAAGACCAGTCCGAGCGAATAGATCTGGAGGTCCTCGTCGAGCGCAAAATCCTTCGCGCCAAACAGCGTCTCGAAATCAGCCCGCAGTCCCACCCATGGCGTCACCTTCCAGACACCGCCGAACCCCAGGGTGGCGCCGCTCGTCGATTGCTTGATCTCGCCCGAGAGACTGAGATCCTGGGGAATGCTGCCGCGTGGCACTTTGCCGATGGCGTCGCCGGTGTAGTACCCGCCCTTGAGCCAGAGCATGGAGCCCAGCGGCGACAGAACCGCGCCGTATCCGATCCCGAACTGCAGCCCTTCATACGTC
>JBEIOK010000167.1:0-5651 GCA_040377605.1 Nevskiaceae bacterium
CAATGGAGCCTGCTCGGATTCAGAGCCGGTGTAGCGGTGAATCAGGTTGAGCGACGCCACCGGCACGTACAACTTGTTCTGGTTGGCGTACTCCAGCACCAGGTACTCGGCCTCGACGCCGCCGGCATCCAGGCGCTGCAGGCCCCGATACCGGCCCACACCGTGCTGGATGTGGACGACCGGTGCGCCTTCGACCAGTGATGAGAGGTCACGCAGCACGGTTTCCGGATCGCGCACCTTGTTGCGGCGGCGGGGCGTCTGCGTCGGTGCACGCAGGCCGAAGACCTGGGTTTCACTGACGATCGCGACGTCCAGATCGGTGAGGCGGAAAGATTCCTGCAGCGGACCGAGCACGATGCCGTAACGCTTGCCGTCGTCAAAGAAATCCTGCCAGCGCGAATGCTCGCGCGGTTGGATGCCCAGTGGCTTGAGCCAGCCGAGCAGGGCTTCCCGCCGACCCGCCGACTCGGCGACGAACAGCACGCGATCATCGGTCTGCGCCAGGAAGGCCCGCAGGGCTTCACTGCCCCCCGGCAAGGCGGTGGCATGCAGTGTCGGACGCGGTTGCAGACGGCCGGCCAGCGCCGTCAGGGCAGACTCGGGTTTCAGAAACAGCTCGGCGGGCTTGAGCAGCGGACGCTCGATATCGCCGTGGTATTGCTCGTAGCGCTCCTCGATCTGGCGCCAGTCCTCGTTCAGTGCAGCATCGAGATCGGCCAGCGGCAGGATCAGCGCGTCCTCGGGCAGATAGTCGGACAGGCTCGCGGTCTCGGTGAAGAACAATGGCAGCCAGGACTCGATGCCGCCGGGCATCAACTTCTTGCTGACATCGGCGTAGATGCGCGAGCGTGCCGGATCGCCGGGAAAGGTTTCGCGGTAGCGGCGGCGGAAGGTTTCGACGCCCTCCTTGTCGGTCGGAAACTCGCGCGCCGGCAGCAGGCGGATCTCGTGGACCTTGTCCTGGCTGCGCTGGGTCTCGGGGTCGAAACTGCGGATCGTCTCGATATCCTCATCGAACAAGTCGATGCGATATGCCGTGTCCGAGCCCATCGGAAACAGGTCCAGCAGCGCGCCGCGCACGGCGAACTCCCCCTGTGTCTGCACCTCCGAAACCGACTGGTATCCCGCTGCAACCAGGCGCTCGCGGAAGGCCAGCAGATCGAGGCGTTCGCCGGCCTTGAGCTGGAAGGCGCGGCTGTCGAGCCAGGTGCGGGGCGGCAGGCGCTGGATCAGCTGATCGGCCGTGGTCAGCAGCACGCCGCGTTTGAGTTGCGGCAGCCGGTGCAGCGCCGAGAGGCGCTGCGACAGGATCTCCTGATGCGGCGAAAACTGATCGTAGGGCAGCACCTCGGCGTCGGGCAGGTGCAGCAGTGCGAGGTCCGGCGGCAGGAAGAAGCGCAGCTCCTCTTCGAGTCGGTAGGCCTGCTGCTCGTTGGCGGCCAGCACCACGGTCAGCCCGCGATGCGCGCTGGCGCGACGCGCGGCGGCGAGCGCGGCGATGGCGGTGTCAGCGCTGGCGGCAGGAGCGGCGGAAGTCATCAAAAAAGCCCGGGGTTCGGAAACGGCGACACCGGCCAGATTGGCCGGGGGGCGGATTATCGCCGGTCAGGGATGAAAGCGGAGCGGTTGTTCCTTGCCGCTGGCGGGCGCGCAGCCGCCGCAGCTGCCGCAGGCCCCCTGGACCTGACCGGCGCAGGCGGCCGCGTCCTGGCTCGCGGACGCAGCCCGCCGCCGGCCCAGCCAGGGCTTGACCAGCCCCCACGCGGCTGCGGCGACCGCCAGTCCGACGACCACGAGTTCGAGGGCGGCGTAGGCGCTCATGTCAGCGCACTCGCGAGTTGATAGGTCAGGAGCGAGGCCAGGTAGGCCAGACCGAACAGGTAGCCCGCGGCAATGCCGACCGTGCGCCACGAGGCGGTTTCGCGGCGGATCACCGCGAGCGTGGAGATGCACTGCGGCGCATAGATGAACCAGACCAGCAGCGACAGTGCGGTCGGCAGCGACCATTGCGCGGCAAGGATCGGCTCCAGCGCGGCTTCTACTGCGTCGCCTGACAGGGCATAGACCGTGGCCAGTGCCGCCACCGCGACTTCGCGTGCGGCCAGCGCCGGAATCAGCGCGATGCAGATCTGCCAGTTGAAGCCCAGCGGCGCAAACACCGGCTCCATCCAGTGGCCGATACGGCCGGCCAAGCTGTAGTCGATGGCCGGCCCCACCGCGTCCGCTGGCGGGGCCGGGAAGCTGGACAGGAACCACAGCACGATCGTCAGCGACAGGATGATGGTGCCGACGCGGCGGATGAAGATGCTCGCGCGCTCCCACAGGCCGATGCCGACATCCAGCGGATTGGGCATGCGGTAGGACGGCAGCTCCATCAGCAGCGAGTGCTCCGAGCGGTCTCGTCGCATCCACTTCATGACGTAGGCCACGGCCAGGGCGCTCAGGATGCCGGCGAGATAGAGCCCGAACAGCACCAGACCCTGCAGATTGAAGCCCCCGACATTGCGCGCCGGAATGAAGGCCGCGATCAGCAGGGCGTAGACCGGCAGGCGCGCCGAGCAGGTCATCAGCGGTGCAATCAGGATCGTCGCCAGGCGTTCACGCGGGTCCTGGATGGTCCGCGCGGCCATGATGCCCGGGATCGCGCAGGCGAAGCTCGACAGCAGCGGAATGAACGAGCGCCCGGTCAATCCGGCGCCCACCATCATCCGATCCAGCAGGAAGGCCGCGCGGGGCAGATAGCCTGACTCCTCCAGCAGCAGGATGAACAGGAACAACACCAGGATTTGCGGCAGAAACACCAGCACGCCACCGACGCCGGCAATCAGACCCTCCACCAGCAGGCTCCGCAGCAGACCGTCCGGCAGGGTGCCCGACAGCCACTCGCCGAGTGCCACGAAACTGCCATCGATCAGATCCGTGACCGGCGAGGCCCAGCTGAACACGGCCTGGAAGATCAGGAACATCACCCCCGCCAGCAGGGCCAGGCCGGCCACCGGGTGCAGGAACACCCGATCCAGCGCATCGTCGATCGCAGCCGTGCGCCGCGGCGCGCTGACTGCCTCGCTCAACAGGCGCGAGACCTCGCGATGCAGATCGGCGTCCGCGGGCAGGGACGCTGGCCGGCGCGGGAGTTCGCGGTCAAGGGCGGCCACCAGCTCGCGCGTGCCGTGGCGGTGGATCGCGACCGTCTCGACCACCGGCACGCCGAGCGAAGCTTCGAGCCGGACGCGGTCAATGCGGATGCCGCGCCGGGCGGCGGCATCGCTCAGATTCAGCGCGACCACCATCGGCAGGTTCAGGCGCTGCAGCTCCAGCACGAAGCGCAGGTGCAGGCGCAGGTTGGTGGCATCGACGACGCAGACCAGCAGATCGGGGCGGGCCTCGCCGGCAAGGCGACCCATGACCACATCGCGGGTCACCGCCTCGTCCGGGCTGGTGGCGGCCAGGCTGTAGGCCCCGGGCAGGTCCAGTACCTGCATCGTGCGACCGGAGGGCGCGACGAAGCGGCCTTCCTTGCGCTCGACGGTCACGCCTGCATAGTTTGCGACCTTCTGGCGACTGCCGGTCAGGCGGTTGAACAGCGCGGTCTTGCCGCAGTTCGGATTGCCGACCAGCGCGATGCGCACGGCGGCCGTACTCATGGGGCGGCTCCATCCGGCAAGACCTGCACCCGCGCCGCCTCGGCGCGCCGGAGGGCGAAGCGGGTATAGCCAATCTGGACCAGCAGTGGCTCCTTGCCGACCGGCCCCTGGGCGACCACGCGCACGGCCTCTCCGGCCACGAAACCGAGCTCACGCAGCCGGGCGGCGATGGGATCGGGACTTGCCGTGTCCCGGACGTCCATCACCGTGGCGGGGGTCTGCAGGGGAAGCTCGGATAGCTGCATGAGGCGCGATCTAGACAAGAAGCATTCTCATCATCATACAGGTCCGCGCGGGCGGCCCACAGTCGGGCAGGCCCTAGGTCGCGGCCTCCGTGCGTCCGATGCGCGCCAGCAGCACGACCGGGATCAGCCCGACCAGCACGATGATCAGCGCCGCGATCGCGCCGTCCTCGTAGGTGCCGCGGGCGGCCTCGCCGTAGAGCGTGGTGGCCAGTGTCTCGAAGCCCAGCGGCCGCAGCAGCAAGGTCGCGGGCAGCTCCTTCATGCAGTCCACGAATACCAGCAGCGCAGCGGCCGCCAGCGCCGGCCGGATCAGCGGCAGATGCACCCTGCGCAATACGCCGATGCGGCTCTGGCCGAGTGTGCGCGCGGCGTGATCCAGCGACGGCGCGATGCGGGCGAAGCCGGATTCGAGGCCGCCGACCGAAACCGCTAGAAAGCGTGCCGAGTACGCGTAGATCAGCGCGGCGCCGGAGCCAAGCAGCACCAGACCGGCGCTGATGCCCAGCACGCTTTCGAGGCGGTCGGCAAGCCAGCCGTCGACAAGCCCCACCGGGATCAGCAGGCCGATGGCCAGGACCGTGCCCGGCACCGCATAGCCGAGACTGGCGCTGCGCTCCAGCCCCCGCGACAGCGCACCGGGCGCGACCCGCACGGCGTAGGACACGACCACTCCCAGCGCGAGGATCACGCCCGTGGCGATCGCCGCCATCGTTACGGTGTTGAGCGTGGCCTCCAGCAGCGCCGGCGGCAGGCCGGCGAAGCGGATGCGCTCGATGCTCTGATCGACCAGATAGGCCACCGGCGCGCCGAAGCCGAGCAGCACCGGTACCGCGCACAGCATGAAGGCGCCGGCGGCGCGCCAGCCGCGCAGGCGCTGCGGGGGCATGGGCCGGGCTCGCTGCGCCCCGGAGCTGTAGCGCTGGCGGCGCCGACCGGCGCGCTCCAGCCACAGCAATGCGGCGACGATCGCCAGCATCGCCAACGCAATCTGCGCGGCGCCGGCGAGATCGGCGCGATTGGCCCACGTGGAATAGATCGAGATCGTCAGCGTGCGTACACCGAGGAATTCCGAGGCGCCGATGTCGTTGATGGTCTCCATCAGCGCGAGACTGGCGCCGACGGCGACCGCCGGACGCGCCAGCGGCAAGGCCACGCGCAGAAACATGCTGCGGGGGGTCGCGCCGAGCGTGCGCGCCGCTTCAATCAGGCTCGCCGATTGCATCAGGAACATCGCGCGCGTCGTCAGGTACACGTACGGATACAGCACCAGGCCGAGGACCAGGACACAGCCACCCAGCGAGCGCACGGCCGGTAGTGACAGACCGCGCTGGTCGTCGATGCCGAGCAGGGCACGCAGCGCCGTCGGCACCGGGCCGATCGGGTGCATCAGGTCCATGTAGGTGTAGGCGACGATGTAAGTCGGCACCGCCAGCGGCAGCAGCAGCGCCCCGTCCAGCCATGCGCGACCGCGGAAGTCATAGGCCGATACCAGCCACGCGCAGCCGGTGCCGATCACGATGACCATCATGCCGACGCCGAGCAGCAGCAAGGCGGTGTCGACCAGCGTAGGCGGCAGCACATGGCGCAGCAGATGCGGCCACAGCGACGCGTCGCCGCGCAATGCCTCCACTGCCAGTGCGACGAGCGGCAGCAGGACCAGCGCAGCGATAGTCAGCGCCGCGAATTGCCAGGCGCGTCCAGGGCGAATCACGGGGAAGTTCCGCTCCTGCTCCCCGCACGCGGGGAGAAGGGCAATAAGGAC
>JBEIOK010000050.1:0-16129 GCA_040377605.1 Nevskiaceae bacterium
CATAATGTATATTATGTTAATTATAAGATTCGTGATGATGACCCGCGTCGCTGTCGAGCCGGAAAAGTCGAAGTCAGAACATATTTTGTTGACATCGTTAATTTAACGCTGTTAGATGGTGCTTATGGCGAGAATCGGCTACTCAAAAGAACAAGAGGCAGCGAAGCGTCAGGACGTTCTCGACGCGGCCATGCAGGTGTTTGAAACGGGCGGCGGGCTCGAGGCGGTGAGTTTCCGCAGCGTCGCGGCGCATCTGGGTTGCAGCTACTCAGCGCCGTATCGTTACTTCAGCGGCAAGAACGAGTTGATCGTCGCCCTCCGCGCCCGCGCCTATTGCTGGATGGAAAACGTCCTCCGTGAGGCAATTAACCCCGCTGACGATGCACCGACCCAGCTGACCGCGGTGGCGCAGGCCTACATCCGCGCGGGTCTGGCGCGACCGACCCTGTACGCACTGATGTATTTCGAGCTGGAGGGTTCCGATCTCGGCGAGCGATCTGTCGAACTCAAGGCCGCCAAGCGGAGGGCGCTGGGCGTTTGCGCCGAGGTCATTGCGGCCGGACAGGCTCGTGGCCAGTTGCCGAGCCAGACCGATGCACTGACGGCGGCCCATGTGTTCTGGATCGGCGCGCACGGACTCGTGTCCCTCCAGGTCGGGGGGCAGCTGGTGATGGGGCGTACGCTGCAGCAGCTAACGCCCATCCTGATCCGGTGGCTCGGCGCCGGCCTAGAACAGTCGGGCCGCATTGACGATGTCCCACCGCAGGTCGCGGTCACACTCCGCGCAGACCCCAAAACCGGAAAAGGTGCCTGAGGGCAAAAGGAGACCGTCATGGCCGACACCGATCGACACCCGATGGAGCAGCGCCGGATTCCCTTCACTTTTCCCGATGACATTGAGGGAGTGTGGATACCTGGCAAGCCCGAGCTCACCGCGATGATCAATGGCGCGTCGCTGACCATGCCGTATCTGGAGCCCTTCCTGATTCGAACCGTGCGCGAGGCGGCTGAGCAGATCCACAGTGACGCCCTGCGTGCGGATGCGCATGAGTTTAATGCACAGGAAGGCCAGCACTTTCGCGCGCACCGGCGCTTCAATGATCTGATCAAGGCCCAACGCTATCCCGAGTTGGGGAAAGTCGAGGCCGAGATGAGTGATTCCTTTGCACGCCTGGACGAGCGTTCACTGCGCACACGCATGGCCTACACCGCTGGCTTTGAGTCGATGACCTTGGGCGTCACCGAGTGGCTGATCGGAAGGCGCCGCCAGCTGTTCCGCGGTGCCGATCCTCGCGTGGTGTCCTTCTTGCTTTGGCATATGGTCGAGGAAACCGAACACAAGCGTGTGGCCTATGACCTCTACCAGCATCTGTTCGGTGGCGACCTACGCGGCTACCTCGCACGCATGATCGGCGTGTTTCATGGATCCTTCGATGTAATGCGCTTTGCGATGCGCGGCTATCGCATCATTCTGCTCAAGGATGGACGCTGGTCCAGTTTCCGATCTCGTCTGAGTCTGGCCCGTCACTTGTGTGAATTCGTCATTAACGTCGGGCCTTATCTGCTGCGTGCGGCGCTGCCAGGCCACAACCCGCGCTCGGAAAAGGACTCGCAGTGGGTGCTCGACTGGCTCGCCGCCTATCGGAATGCGGAGCCCGGCCACCTGCCGATGATCGACACCCTGCACCCGGATATGCCCGTGCCGTTTCCTACCCAACGACAGCTTGCATAAGCCTTGATTTTCCGTTCCGCTCAGTCGGCGGGTGGAGCAGTATCGGAACAACGTGTGAGAACAAACTAGGGATAAGAATCATGGGACCAGACACCTGGGTCACAGCCGGACAGGGCTTCTCAAGGCAAGCTGGCGCTCGCCTGCTGATGCATTGCTTCGTCATGATGTTTCTTGGGTTCAGCGGCGGATTCGTCTGGCTGATTCACCTGGCAGACAACGTGTTTCACATCCTGCCATTGCCGCGCTTCGAGATCGCTGTGCCGGATCGTGGCGAGCTGCTTCGAAATGCCCACACCGGCCCAATGATGAACGCGATGTACGTGATGGCGATTGTTCTATTAAGCGCCCGGCTGAACTTCACCGTGCGACAGGCCAAGTGGGTCTACTACGCCGCGATCACCACCCTGTGGGGGAACCTGATTGGCTACACCACCGCTGTCTATGCGCCAGAGCGTGGTCTGCAGCCTGTGGGGGATTGGCCGAATCTGGTGTCCTACGGCACGTTTTACCTCGCCGTCGTCGGGGTTGTGATCGCCACGGCCATCTGCTTGTTCAATACCGTCCGCGCCGCTCGCGGCAGGCCTTGATGATCCGTCGTAGGCTGGCAGCTGACTTTGTTAACAGGCAAGTCGCCGGCACTTCCCTGCCCGGCCGGTCGCCTAGCTGAGGTGTCGTCCATCACCTCAAGCGATACTGAGCCTGGATGCCAACGCTGCGCGGCAGGCCGTAGCGGCCGTAGATCGTGCCGAGCGTCCCTCGATTGATCGTTTCCACGTACTGCTCGTTGAGCAGATTATCCCCGAAAAGCCCCAGATCGAGCCGGCCGTCCAGACCAGTCAGCGTGAGCCGTGCGCTCAAGAGCCGGCGAATGTCCGCCTCGAAGGCCGGCAGATTGGACGGCTGCGTGAAGAAGCGACTGCGCCAGGCATAGCTGAGCGCACCACTGAGCTGGGCCTGGGGCAGCGGCCAGAAATACTCAAGCGAGCTGTTGATGCTCCAGCGCGGCGCAAACTCGGTGCGGTTGTCGGAGAAGTCGACACCCGGGCCACCGCCATCTTGGAAATCCGCATAGGTCGATGAAAGGTAGGCCGTGGAAGTCCGCAGCGTCAGGCGTTGAAGCGGACGCATCTGGACCTCGAGTTCTGGTCCGTAGCTGCGGACCTTGCCTGCGTTGGCGATAACTGGCGCCACCAGGTTGTTGCCCACTGGCTGAAACTGGGAGACCTGGTAGTCGCGGTACTCCGCTAGGAACAGGGCCAAACTCCCACTCAATCGTCCACCGAAGGCCTCGCCCTTCAAACCGATTTCATAGCTGTCCACTGATTCTTCCGAAAAGGACGGCGGGACCGTTCGCGCCGCGGTGAGAACGTCGGCGTCGAACCCACCGCTCTTTGACCCTCGGGCATAGCGGCCGTAAGCCGTCATCTGCCGGGTGAGGTCCCAGCTCAGCGCCACATCCGGCAGAAATGCGCTTTCCGTCTCGCTGCGCCGGACGTCTGTCACCGGCAGCACGCCTAGCGATTGATACCCCGCAGAGGATCGCTGCGTGTAATCAAGGTCGAGTCGGGAGGTCACCAGACGAAGGCCCGCGTCCACTCTGAAGGTAGCGCTCAGCGCGTATCCGAGACTGCCGAACAGCGCGTAGGAATCCGTTTGCACGTCGGGCTCGACGATCAGCGTGTCGCCAGGGTTCAGTGGCGGCACGAACATCTTGATATCGGCGTCTGCAAACAGGGGGCGGTAGGAATCGGCGTTCTGTCGAAACGCATACAAACCGCCCAGCCACCTGAATGGAGAGGCTGACACTCGGCTGGTCAGGCGCAATTCCTGGCTTAGTCGACGGTACCGATCGACATAGTCGAGCCGTGAGCGGTCGGCTGGCGAGTAATCAAGATCCGCAGCCCAGCGGCGCTCAGCCGCGCGCCAGGCACTGATCGAGGTTACCTCTCCAAGCGGATGGTCCCATCGCAGCGTTGCGGACACCCCGCTGTTCCGCAGGTCATCCCGCTGCGGTGTATTCAGCGCAACGGAGAGGATGCCCGGATTTGCATCCGGCCCGTTCCCCAGAGTGCTGGTGCGCGCCTCGCCCGTGGGGAAATCATCGCCATGATGCGACAGATCGGCAGCGATATCGGCTTGAAACCCGGGCGTTGCTCGCCATTGCAGGCGCACACGGGCGCCCGCCTCCGAGTACGCATCTGGCCGATCGCCGTTGACCAGGTTGAGGGTCTCGCCGCGGCTCCGCGCCAGCGTGCCGCTGACCCGCATACGCAAGGTGTCCGCCAGGGGCGTATCCAGGGCCATCCCGAGTCGTTGCGCACCGCGATTGTCCAGCCGCGCCACACTCTCGAACGCAAAAGCATCACCCGGTTCCCGGGTGACCAGACTGACCGCGCCGGACACCGTGTTCTGCCCGAACAGGCTTCCCTGCGGCCCGCGAAGAATCTCGACCCGTTCCAGATCGAGCAGCAATGCGTCGGTCAGGGGTGGCACGTTCATGAAGACGCCATCGACATAGATCCCGGTCCGTGGCTCGAAAGCCACCTGCCGGCCGCCGCCGCCCACGCCGCGCATGAACAAAGCCGGCGTCCCGTTCAGATCGCCCAACTGCAAGTTGGCCACCCGGCTATCGAGTTGACCCAGGGTGTAGCGGCCTTCTGCCAGCAGGGCGTCCCCACCGACCACTACCAGCGAGATGGGCACCTTGGTTTCAAACTCAGGACGGAATCTGGCGGTCACCGTCATTGTTGGCAGTGGCACGATGGAATCCGTCAACGGTTCAGTGGGCGATTCGCTGGCTGTGGCCCCCGGCAGTGCGAAACAGGAACCGAGCGCAACCACCAGAGCGGCAAACCCGCAATGATGCTGAGTCTTCACAATCTTCATCCCATTCCCCAAGTGGACGATCGCCAGATTGCTCTGGAGTGCCACACCAATTTTTATGAGCACGATCCTGCCAGTACTTCGCTAGTTTACCTTCGCTCACTGGCATGAATGTTGTCCAGGGGCGGGCAATGTAGAAACACCGAAATTCGTGCCCAATACGTACATCCCTGCATCCCAGCGGATGATGCGTCTACGAAGTTTGTAATGCGCCGACTGCTCGGCTAGCGGCGCAACTCGGGATTTTCGATACAGCGCAATACTTCGGCGGTCTTCCGGGACAGAAGCGCGGGCTGTCCCCGAGACTCGACATTGAGGCGAATCAAGGGTTCTGTATTGGAACCTCTGAGATTGAATCGCCAAGCACCGAAATCCATACTCAGGCCATCGGTACGGTCGATATGAACATCGTGACCATCGTAATGGGATTCGACGCGCGCCAGCGTGGCGCCTACATCGACTACTCGGGCTCAACCCGATCGACCTGGGTGACGTTGAGCCACAGCCTGCCCCGACTCACGGCCTTGAGCAGTTCGGCACCGCTGACACCTTCGTGCTTTGCTAGGCGATTCTCGTCGACTCTCGCAGGGTCTCTGCCCATATGAAAGGCATAGAGGTGCTCGCGGGGCATCCGGTCGAGCAGGTCAATCAGTGCCTCATCCCTGAAAAGGGGCCGATGCTGCAGGTCATGACGGCCAAGCCCGGTTATGTACCCGAATCCGGTCTTCAAGCTCTCGGATAGTTCGACTAGGGCCGTCATCAGGGACCTCTTGATCAGTACTGGGACTGCAGTCTCGCTACGCCACCATGTCCGGTCTGTCCGCCATCACACACAGCACCGTTTCGACTAGACCTCGAGGGTCATCGCAGTGAGGGCCAGATCCCGTTGTGCCGAGAATCGGATCAGAGCAGGGCCGATGACGCGCTCGAACCAGCCCGCGCGCCTAGTCGGACGGACCACGAAACGTCCGCGTGTTGGGTTGCCACAGAACAACTGTAGTTCGATGTCCCTAAACTCCAGCCACTCTCCGGTAACCTCATACTGGCATTTGTAGAACGCTTCCTTGGCACTGAACATGGAGGTCGCGGCGCGGGCCTGATCTGAGCCACGCAAGCTGTGCAGCCATCGAGTCTCATGATCGACAAAGATTCGGCTCCAGAGCTCTCTGGAAACCTCGCCAATGCGCTCGGCATCAATCCCGATCGCGCGGTAATGCGCGCGCTCCCCAACGGCGGCAGCGGCGAATCCGTCGGTATGGGTGATGCTGCCGGTGACCCCCTGCGGCCATAATGGCCTTCCGTCGCGCCGCGAGCCGATCGTCCCGGAGACTATCCCCAAACACTCAACGGCTGCATCGGCACAGCGGCGGCCGGCGGCATGTTCGAGTCTTCGACGCGACAGTTCAATACTGGCACCTGCGGATGCCGCTGCACATGGAGGCGATCCGGTCGAGCTCAAGCCAATGGCGCGGATGCCATGTGGCAACAGCACCTGCAAAGCGCTTTCATGAGACGGGGAACTGGTAGACATGGGCCAATAGCAGACGGACTGAGTGGGAACGTGTTCGCACCCTAGGGCCCTCTACTTTTACGGTCGGTGCGATCAGACACTCGAGATACGGGACATCAGTCTTTTACCGAACAGAACCCACCAGGAGGAATGGGGTATAGCTGTCCCTAGAACCTTTACAGCAGCGGTCCCTGCCCTCAGGGCCATTTTGCCTCTAATGGAAGCCATCATGTCATTTCCATCTTCAACGAACGTCGGAAACCGTTTACTGTCGCGACTGCCATCAAAAGCCCGCACAGCAATCCTGGCGAACGCGAAAGTTGTGCCGCTGGAGTCAGGCGAACTGCTGTGTGAAGCCGATGGCCTGCTGAAACAGGTTTACTTCCCGCTGTCCGGTTATATCTCACAGGTGATCAGTATTGGAGATCATCCTCCGCTGCAGATGGGGCTGATCGGCGCCGAGGGTATGCTCGGTGCCACGCTGGCACTGGATATCGACGCGGCTCCGATGAGCGCGCTCGTGCAGGGGCCGGGCTCTGCATTGCGGGTCGGCGCGACCGCGTTTCGAACACTGCTGCGCGTACACCCGATGTTGGCGCGCACCGTCAAACGCTATCTGTATACGGAGATGGAACAGCTCTCCCAGACGACGGCATGCACCCGCTTTCACCAGGTCAACGAGCGGTTAGCACGCTGGCTGTTGATGACGCACGACCGCGCGGTGGGCGACTACTTTCATCTAACGCATCAGTCTCTGGCCGACATGCTCGGCGTGCGTCGCAGTGGCGTCACGATTGCTGCCGGCCTGTTGCAAGGACAGCATCTCATCGACTACACGCGGGGCGAGATCCACATCCTCAACCGTCGAGGACTAGAGTCGATGTCCTGCGACTGCTATCGCGCGATCATCGACGATTATGAGCGGTGGTTTGCCTGAACCCGGCGCCAGCCCAGGATTACGAGCGAGAAGACCAGTCGACGCGACAAGGTCGAGGGACCCATCAGCCATTGCAGGGTTCGGCTTTTCGGAAATTTGCCGCCATGGCCAGCGGCCGGATTGATCCGGCGTTCAATCTGCCAGCGCTGGGCCTGCAGCTGTTGGCGCAAGCGCAGCTGGTCATCGGGTTTCGCAAAATTGCCATCGTTCATCGCCCGCTCCTGAGCAGTGCCAGATCCGCCGACAGCTCCTGACGGGTTGCCGAGAAACTGTCTTCACCGAGCCGGATCAACCGCTTGAAGCGTCGCCATGCCAGGCCGGCAGCCAGCCCATACGTGCCAGTCAGCGCCAACGCGACCGGAATCCTAAATGCTGTATCCCAAGCCACCGCGAGCAGCAGTGCAGTCGTTCCCATCACCAGGCACAGCAGCGCGGCGAACCCGAGTAGCGTGATGATCAGCAGGCGCAGCAGACGCCGCTTCTCCTCTGTCCATTCAAGGTGAGCTAGCTGTGCATGTAGAGACGCCTGGACCAGTAGCGCCGAGCCAGCAACACGCAAGATGCGCAGGGACTCGAAAGCCCCGGGACAAGCCGGGTCAGTGACGACCCCGGCTTCCGGTGGTTGCAGGTGGGAGGTCTGCGGCATCTCAGCGACGCGCGTCTAGCGAGCGCGACGCACCGCCAGCACGAAGCCGACCAGGACCCCGATAGCGGCGCCGATGCCGATCGACTTCCAGGGCTGCTCATGTGCGTAGGCATCGGTCGCCTCGACCGCCCGGCGCGTGCGCTGTGACACGGCTCCGCTCATCTGCTCGATCGATGCCTTGGCCGTGGCCAGTCGTGCGCCGATCTTGGCCTTGATCGCGGCCAGGTCCGCGCCGGTGAGGCTGGTGGTCGAGGTCAGCAGCGCTTCAACGTCAGAGAAGAAATTGTGGACCTCCCGTTCGAGTCCGTTCGACGTCAGATCCTGACGGCTTGCCTTGGCAGGCGACGAGCCGACGGCAAGGCCGTTTGTGCTGGTGTCATACGGGGTTGATTCGCTTTTCATGGAGGCATTCTCGGGCTGGGTTTGCGGCCGCGACGCTGTCAGGAGAACGGCCGATGACCGTCCGGTTGGCAGCGCAGTGCCCGCGTGGGGATGGAAGTGGACTATAGGAAACGGGCCGGGCCCCGTCGGTGGGCAAGCACACGCAGGAGAGATGAATGTTGCCGTGCCGGGGTTGCGATCGCCCGTCGCCTGGCCGAGCGGGACCGGTCTGTTGCGGGAAACCTACGTGCTAGCATGACTGCCCTGCAGTTCCATCTTCGAGTAGCCGGCGTTCCTTGATCATGACGTCTGAAGCCGCAGTCGACACGGCGTTGTTCAAGTCTCTGATTCCCTTGAACGCCTTGCGCCCGGAGAGCCAGAACGATCTCGCCAAGAAATCCTCGATCCGTAGCGCGCGGACCGGCGAGTTTTTGTTCAAGATCGGCGATCCGGCGACCTCCGCCCTGTTCCTGATGGAGGGCGAGATCCATTTGATCGATGCGGCCGGCAAGGCCATTGCCCGCGTGCGCCAGGGTGAGCCGGCGGCCCTGCACCGCCTCGCGCATCAGTCGCCGCGCAAGATCAGCGCGCGGTGTGCCACCGAGGTCCGCTACTTGGCCGTCGATGCCGGTCTGCTGGATGTGATGCTGACTTGGGACCAGACGGGTTCGTTCGAGGTCACTGAGCTCAGCGGCAATGACCAGGCGTCATCGGACGATTGGATGACCAAGCTGCTACAGATGCGCACGTTCCAGCTGGTACCGCCCTCAAACCTGCAGGCGATGTTCATGCGCATGCAGGAACTCAAGGTCGAACCGGGGCACGTTATCGTCAAGCAGGACGGCGAAGGCGATTACTTTTATGTGATCATGTCGGGTCGCTGCATGGTCACGCGTGAGCAGGCCAATCAGAAAGCGGTCCGACTGGCGGAACTCGAGGCTGGTTCCTGTTTCGGGGAAGAGGCGCTGATTTCCGACTCCCGGCGCAATGCCACAGTGACGGCGCTGACGCGTTGCAGCCTGATGCGCCTCAGCAAGGACGATTTTCGCAAGCTGCTGAATGAACCGCTGGCGCGACGGATCAGCTTTGCCGACGCCAAAAAGCAGGTCGAGTCCGGCAAGGCACGCTGGCTGGACGTGCGCCTGCCCAGCGAGTCACAGAATCATCCACTGCCCGGCGCCATCAATCTGCCGCTGTACCTGCTGCGGATGAAGTTGTCGTCGCTGGATCCCAAGATCACCTGGATCGTGGGCTGCGATACCGGTCGTCGCAGCTCGGTGGGCGTCTTCGTCCTGACGCAGAAGGGCTACGACGCCTATGTGCTGGACAAGGGGATCCCGCCCGCCTGATCGCGAGCGCGATCAGCGCTACATCGTGTGCGTAGGCCGGTCGGCGCCGAGGGCGCCGGCCAGCAGCGCCTCGATTTTCTTCTGGGTGGCGCCGCCATCCTGTGCGCTGAACTGCACGCCAATCCCCTGCACACGCTTGTTCTGTGCCCCGCGCGGCGTCAGCCACACGACCTTGCCAGCCACCGGAATGCGCTCCGGGTTGTCCATCAGGGTCAGCAGGATGAACACCTCGTCGCCCAGCCGGTATTCCTTGCCGGTCGGAATGAACAAGCCTCCGTTCTTGATGAACGGCATGTAGGCCACGTACAGCGCGGACTTGTCCTTGATGTTCAGCGTCAGGATGCCGGGCTGCGCGCCACCCGGGCGGGCGGTAGGGGGCATGCTCATGCGGTCTTTCTCTCCCGGATTCTTTCGATGACTCTACCCGATTCGCTGCGCTCTTCGGCACTCATGCCGCATACACGCGGCGACCCAGACGCAGCCACAGCACCATCAGCGACTCCAGCAGCAGCTGTGGCGACGCAGTCGAGGCGGCCCGACGGCGCGCGTCGATGACCTCACCGAGCATCTCGCCCAGCGCCTCGCTGCGATCGCTGGCGTGCTCGATCACCGACTCGCGCAGCAGCCGCAGCAGCCAGCCATAGGCCCATCCCAGATGTTCGACAAGCTGGTCCTTGTCGATGCTGGCCGCTGCACTCAGTGGATCTTTCTTGTGCCGTGCAACCGCTGTCCAGAGCTCCTGCCATTGGCGCCGCAGCTGCATGCCCTCGCCGTCCATCAGGGCGACCGCCGACAGTGGCGCGCCGCAGGCTTCGTCCAAGGTATCGGCATCCAGGCTCAGTCCGCGTCCGTGCGCCCACTCCAGCGTGGTCTGCGCGTCGGGCAATCCAAACCGCAGCCGCTGGCAGCGACTGCGCAAGGTCGGCTTGAGCTGCGACGGTCGTTCGGCCACGAACAGGATGTGAGTTCCCGGAGGGGGTTCCTCGACCAGCTTGAGCAGGGCGTTGGCGCTGCTTTCGTTGAGAAGTTCGGCCGGCTCCACGAGGACGACCCGCGCGCCGCCGTAGTGGCTGACCTGGGTCAGTTGGGTGATGGCGCTGTGGACGGCATCAATCGAGATCTCGCGCCGCTTGCTCTCCGGCTTGGGTTCCCAGTGAATCAGCAGCGTTTCCGGACGGGCATCGGCGACCGCTGTCATGCCCAGATGTCCGTCGACCCCGAGTTCTGTTGCATCGGGGTGCGTGCCCGCCGCGAACTGCTGACATGAGCGGCATTGCCCGCAGGCATAACCGCTGCGTTTCTCGCAAAGGACAAAGGCCGCGAGCGCGCGGGCGAAGACGCGCTTACCGACGCCCGCTGGTCCGCCGAGCAGCAGTGCGTGGGACAGACGCCGCTGGAGCGCCAGCGCCGTGAGTTCCAGCCAGAGCTCGTTCTGCCAGGGTAACGGACGCAGCCACTCTCGCGGATCGCTCACAGCCGGGCCTCCAGTGCGGCGCGGATCTGCAGCCAGACGTGTGATTCGTCACCGCTCGCATCGATGATCACGCAGCGTGTGGGCGCCGCCGCGGCGCGTTGCAGAAAGCCTTGTCGGACACGGCTCATGAATTCCAGGGTCTCGGCTTCAAATCGATTGGCATTGCCGCGGGCCTGTGCACGCTGCAGGCCCTGCTCCGGCGGCAGATCGAGCACGAACGTCAGTTGCGGCTGCAGGGTGTCGATCGCCAGCTGTTCCAGCACCGTCAGCGCATCCCTCGAGATGCCCTTGCCAGCGCCCTGATACGCGTAGCTGGAATCGACGAAACGATCGCAGACCACATCGGTTCCCGCTACCAACGCAGGTCCAATCGTGTGCCGGACATGCGCCGCTCGCGCCGCGAACATCAACAGCACCTCGGTCTGCGCACTGACTCCTTCAGGCCAGTCCCGCAGCACCAGCTCCCGAATCGCCTCGGCCAGCGGCGAGCCGCCCGGCTCCCGACTCAACAGCACCTGGCGTCCACGTGCCTGCAGCCAGTCGCGGATGTGACGCGCCTGCGTGGACTTGCCGGCGCCCTCGCCGCCTTCCAGGGTGATGAATCGTCCGCGGGTGCTCATGGCTGCTTCAATTGATAGCGGCGCACGGCGGCATCATGCTGTTCCAGGGTTTCAGAAAACACATGCGAGCCATCGCCCCGCGAGACAAAGAATAAGGCCTGGCCGTCCTCCGGGTGCAGCGCGGCACGGATTGACTCGCGGCCCGGCAGACAGATCGGCGTCGGTGGCAGACCGCCGCGCGTGTAGGTGTTGTAAGGCGTATCCGTCCGCAGATCCTTGAGGCGCAGGTTGCCGTCGAAGCGCTCCCCCAAACCATAGATCACGGTGGGATCGGTCTGCAGTCGCATCCCCAGCTGCAGGCGGCGCACGAACACCCCGGCAATCTGGCCGCGCTCACTGGCCAGGCCTGTTTCCTTCTCGACGATCGAGGCCATGATCAGCGCCTCGTCGGCCGAGCCGTAGGGTAGATTCGCCGCACGCCGGGCCCACTCCTCTTCCAGCACGCGGGCCTGCAGCGATGCGGCCTTGCGCAGCAGTTCGATGTCGCTGGTGTTGCGGGCAAAGCGGTAGGTATCAGGGAACAGGCGGCCTTCAGGATGCGGCGACGGCAAGCCGAGTGCCGATGCAACGGTCTCCGGATCGGCGGTCTCCAGCGTGCGGCGGATCTGCGGATGCCGATGGATTTCGGCCAGCGCCTGACGGTAGGTCCAGCCCTCCAGCAATCGAACCTCATAGAGAATCGTGCGCCCCGATACGAACTGCTCGATCACCTCGCGCACGCTCATCTGCGGGCTCAGCGCGTACTCACCGGCCTGGATGCGCGTGCCCAACCCGCGCAGGCGCGCCTTGAGCTTCAGATAAAGCACGGTGCGCGCGGTCGGCAAGTGGCCCTCGGCCCGCAGTCGCTCGACGACCCGGTCGAACGGCTGTCCCGCCGGCACTTCGAACCGTGCGTCAGGCGCTGCCAGGATCGGAGCGGCCAGCTGGCGTTGCAGGTCCCACGCGCCCGCCCCTGCCAGCAGGGCCGCCATCAGCATCAACTTGAAGAGCATTCGCCACATCAGGGCATCCTCGGATGATGGAGTTGGCGCATCAAGGCCTGGGTCAGCGGCCCCGGCGCCTGAAGGTCGTGTGCGCCGTATCGACGGACCGGCCAGATGCCAAAGACCGAATTGGTCAGGAACAGCTCATCCGCGGCTTCCAGCTCGGCCCGCGGAGCCAGCCGGATCGCGATCTCGAGGCCCTGTCGCGCAGCCAGTTCCAGGACCCGTGCGCGCATGCGTCCCGCCACGCCGCAGCGCTCGACGCTGGGGGTCAGCAACTGGCCGTGGTGGGACCAGAACAGATTGCTGCGGGTGCCGCAGACAACGTGCCCGTCGGCGTCGCTCATCAACGCCTCGTCGATGCCCGCCGGCCACTCCCGGCTGGCGAGCACCTGCTCCAGACGGTTGAGGTGCTTGGCGCCCGCCAGCAGGTGCGGGGACGCCAGCCGCACCGGGCTGTCGATGACGCGAACGCCGTGGGTCCAGCAGGCCGCCGGATGCTCCGGCGCCGGACTGCAGAGCAACAAGCGCTCGGCATGCGCGGCAGCCGGGGCATAGCCGCGGCCCGAAGACGACTGACGCCACAGCAGGATCTTGAGCACGGCGGCCGTCCGCTCCCGCGCGATGGTACGCACCTCGGCATCGAGCGATTGAGCCGCCGCTGCCGGTAGTGACAGTCCCAGGCGCGCAGCATCGGCCAGCAGATGTGCGCGTTGTCCTGGCCAGTCGATGCATTCGCCTTCATGAATGTAAAGCGTGCGAAAAACGCCGTCGCCGTAGTGAAGGCCGCGTGATCGCGGCCACTCCGCAGGCTCAACCCTCGCCCCGTTGTAAAGAGCGTCGGGACTCACGCGTGCGCTCCCAGCGCCAGCAGCAGACCGCGCGCCTTGGCTCGCGTTTCCGCAAGTTCGGCCTCCGGATCGGAATCGGCAACGATCCCGGCCCCGGCACGAAGGCTGACCTGACCGGGGGACCAGACGAGGCTGCGGATCAGGATATTGGTGTCGAGACGGCCGTCGCGCGACAGATATCCCATGCCACCCGTGTACGGGCCGCGACCGCTGCTCTCGAGTTCCGCGATGATCTCCATGGACCGGATTTTGGGGCATCCGGTGATCGTGCCACCTGGAAACACCGCGCGCAGGGCCGACCCTGGCCCGACGCCCGCGCGCAGGCGGCCTCGAACATTCGACACGATGTGATGCACGTGCGCGTAGGTTTCCAGACTCATCAGCTCGCTCACCTCGACCGAGCCCGGCACGCAGACGCGTCCCAGATCATTGCGTTCGAGATCAATCAGCATCACGTGCTCGGCACGTTCCTTGCAGTTGTCCCGCAGACGGGCCCGCAGGGCGTCGTCTTCCTGCGGGGTGGCACCGCGCGGTCGGGTTCCGGCGATCGGGCGGGTTTGCGCGATGCCCCGATCCAGCTGCAGCAAGCGCTCCGGGGAGGAGCTGATCACGGCCGCCTCGCCCCAGCGGGCCAGGCCCGCAAACGGCGCGGGATTGGTGGCGCGCAGGCGCGCATAGAGCTCCGCCGCGTCGACCCGCGGTTCCAATCGTGCCTGCCAGCGGCGCGACAGGTTCGCCTGAAAGATATCGCCCGCCTGCAGGTAATTCAGAATCTGGCGAACGCCCTGCAGATACCGCTGCGGCGCCTCCTCGACTAGGTCGTGGACCCCGTCCTGACCCGGCTCAACCGCGACCGCCCGGGCCAGGTCCTGCCGCAGCTGCTCCAGGGCGGCTGGACCGCTCTCGCTGATCAGATGCACCCGGTGATGACTGCGATCCACCAGCACGGCGGATCGACATCTGACCGCGAGGGCGTCGGGAAGCGCTTCGGGCGATGGCGGCAACCGCAGGCGGGACTCCGCATGGGCCGCCGCTTCATAGCCGAGCAGCAGAAACCAGCCTCCGACGAACGGCAGCTGCCCGTCTTCTTCACTTGAAGATTCTTCAATAAACCATTGATCTAAAGAAGAGAAAAAGTTTCCACCATCGGCATGAGGGCCCTGCAGACGGCCGTGCCGCAGCGTCAGTGCCGGCCCGGGATCGGCGAACAGCAAATCCCAGCGCCCGGACTGAGGGTGGCCGGCGATGCTCTGCAGCAGAAAGGGATAGCGGACCGGATCAAGCCGGTGCAGCGACAGTAGGTCGGGGGTGCCCGACAGTTCGGCGCGCGGCATGGGGCGCCGATGGCCTTAGCGGAACCGCTTGAACGCCAGCGTGCCGTTGGTACCGCCGAAACCGAAAGAGTTGGACAAGGCATACTCCAGCTTGGCCTCGCGCGCGCGATGCGGGACATAGTCCAGATCGCAGCCCTCGTCGGGGTGATCGAGATTGATGGTCGGCGGCAGCACCTGATCCCGCAGTGCGAGCAGCGTGAAGATGGCCTCGATACCTCCCGCGGCTCCCAAGAGATGTCCTGTCATCGACTTGGTCGAACTGACGGCGAGCTTGTAGGCGTGCTCGCCAAACGCATCCTTGACCGCCCGCGTCTCGGCGACATCACCCGCCGAGGTCGACGTGCCATGCGCGTTGATGTAGTTGATCTGGTCCGGGTTCAGGCCCGCGTCCCGCAGGCAGGCCTGCATGCACCGCCGGGCGCCATTGCCGTCATCCGGGGGCAAGGTGATGTGAAAGGCGTCTCCGGACATCCCGAAGCCGATCACCTCGCCGTAAATCCTGGCGCCACGCGCCTGGGCATGTTCCAGCGCCTCCAGCACGACGACGCCGGCGCCGTCGCCAAGTACAAACCCGTCACGATCCTTGTCCCACGGACGACTGGCCTGTTGCGGCGCATCATTACGCGTTGACAGCGCTCGCGCCTGGCAGAACCCGGCCATGCCGGAGGGGGCCGACCCCCGCTCGCCAGCACCGACGATGAACACGTCGGCATCACCGTACTGGATCAGGCGAGCCCCGAGTCCGATCGCGTGGGTCGCGGTCGTACAGGCGGAGACGCAGGCCAGATTGGGGCCGGTAATCCCGAGGTCAATCGAGATGTACCCGGAAATCATGTTGATGATCGAGGACGGGACGAAGAAGGGGGAGACGCGCTTCGGTCCCTTGGCATGCAGGACCCGGCACTCCTCTTCTATCGTGCCGATGCCGCCGATCCCCGAGCCCACGCACACCCCGATACGTTCGCGGTTGGCATCGGTGACCTCCAGGCCGGAATCGGCCACGGCCTGCTTGGCCGCGGCAACGCCGTAATGGATGAAGGAATCCGTACGCTTGACGTCCTTCACGCTCATCCACGCTTCCGGCTGGAAATCGCGGATCAGGCCGGCGAACCTGGTGGTATATGCCGAGACATCATAGTGGTCGATCGGGCTGATACCCGATCGACCGGCCAGGACGGCCGACCAGGCCGAGGCCACGTCATTGCCCACGGGAGAAACGATACCCATGCCGGTGACAACGACGCGCCTGCGGCTCATCGGCAAATCCTTGACTGGTTGAAGAGTGCTACCGCGTGAATCAGCCCTGCGAGGTGTGGGCCCGGATGTAGTTGAGGACGTCCTGGAAGGTCACGATCTTCTCGGCCTCTTCGTCCGGAATGTCGATCTCGAACTCTTCTTCGAGCGCCATCACCAGTTCCACCGTATCGAG
>JBEIOK010000160.1:0-5974 GCA_040377605.1 Nevskiaceae bacterium
CGTGGAGGATCGCCATGAGCGCAGCCAAGGATTATCGGACTCTCGCCGAGTTTTACCCCTATTACCTGCAGGAGCATTCCAACCGCACCTGCCGCCGCCTGCACTTCATCGGCAGCAGCCTGGGCATCGTGCTGGCCCTGACCGCCCTGTTCACGCAGACGTGGTGGCTGCTGGCGGTGGCATTGCTGCAGGGCTATGCCTGGGCCTGGGTCGGCCATTTCTACTTCGAACACAACAAGCCCGCGACTTTCAAATATCCGTGGCTGTCGTTCCAGGGTGACTGGAAGATGTGGTGGCAGACGCTGACCGGCAAGATCGCCTTCTGAATCCGGCTGGACGCTTTTTGACCACGGCAGCGCTACAATCCGCGCCCGATCAGGGCCCGTCTGCCGCAGGCAGCCGCTACGCGGCAGCGCCGAGGGTGGGGGAAGGGCCGCTCGTTACGAAGGTACCCCACAGTGTCGGATTCCCATCAGTTTGAGGTCATTGTCATCGGCGGCGGCCATGCCGGCACCGAAGCGGCGCTGGCGGCCGCCCGCACCGGGGCGTCCACGCTGCTGATCACGCAGTCGATCGAGACGCTGGGCCAGATGTCCTGCAATCCGGCGATCGGGGGCATCGGCAAGGGCCATCTGGTCCGCGAAATCGATGCTCTAGGCGGACTGATGGCGCAGGCGGCCGATCGCGCCGGCATCCAGTTCCGCACGCTCAATGCCAGCAAGGGGCCGGCCGTGCGCGCGACCCGCGCGCAGGCCGATCGCATGCTGTACCGCTGGGTCGTCCGCGAGACGCTGGAGAACCAGCCGAACCTGACGCTGTTCCAGCAGGAAGTGGAAGACCTGATCGTCGATGGCACGCAGGTGCGTGGCGTGGTGACGCGCCTGGGACTGCGGTTCCTCGCACGCTGCGTCGTACTGACCACCGGCACCTTCCTCGGCGGACGCATTCATGTCGGCATGACCCATCACCCGGGCGGCCGTGCCGGCGATGCACCCAGCAATCCCCTGGCGGCACGCCTGCGGGAACTGCATCCACGCGTCGGGCGCCTCAAGACCGGCACGCCGCCACGCCTCGACGGCCGCACGATCGACTGGTCGCGTCTCGTGGAACAGCCGGGAGACGAGCCCCGCCCGGTGTTCTCGTTCATGGGTTCGCGCGACCAGCATCCGCGTCAGGTGCCCTGTCACATCACCTACACCAACCCGGAAACCCACGCGATCATCCGCGAGGGCTTCGACCGCTCCCCGATGTTCACTGGCGTCATTGAAGGCACCGGCCCTCGCTATTGCCCCAGCGTCGAGGACAAGGTGAACCGGTTTGCCGACCGCGACCGTCACCAGATCTTCCTGGAGCCGGAAGGCCTGAATACGCGCGAGATCTATCCCAACGGCATCTCGACCTCGCTGCCCTACGATATCCAGGAGCGGTTCGTGCGCACGATCGAGGGCCTGGAGCAGGTCCGGATCACGCGCCCCGGCTATGCGATCGAGTACGACTACTTCGATCCGCGCGACCTCAAGCGTTCGCTGGAAACCAAGGTCATCGAGGGACTGTTCTTCGCCGGCCAGATCAACGGCACGACCGGCTATGAAGAAGCCGCCGCACAAGGCCTGCTCGCCGGCCTCAACGCTGCACGCCGCGCGCGCGGACACGCTCCCTGGGAGCCGCAGCGCCACGAGGCCTATCTGGGCGTGCTGGTCGATGACCTGATCACCCGTGGCACCACCGAGCCCTACCGGATGTTCACGTCTCGCGCCGAGCACCGTCTGACGCTGCGCGAGGACAACGCGGATCTGCGCCTGACGCCGCTGGGTCGCGAGCTGGGGCTGGTCGACGACACACGCTGGCAGGCTTACTCGCGCAAGGCAGAGGCCGTGCTGCAGGAGCGCACGCGACTGGAGCAGCACTGGCTCAAGCCCGCACAGCTGTCACTGCCGGCGTTCGTCGAGGTCTTCGGCCCATCGCCACAGGACAACCGCCTGTCCCTGATGGAGCTGTTGCGTCGGCCGCAGGCCGACTATGCCGCGCTCCAGCGACTGGGCCTGGCACCGTCGGATCTCGATGCGGCCGTCGCCGAACAGGTGGAGATCGCCGCCAAGTACGCCGGCTACATCGAGCGCGGACAGGCCGAGATCGAACGCCTGCACCGCTACGAGGAGGCCCGCCTGCCGGCTGATTTCGACTACGCCGGCGTCACCGGCCTGTCCAACGAGGTACGGCAGAAACTGACACAGCACCGGCCGGATAGCCTCGGGCAGGCCAGCCGCATTTCCGGGATCACGCCATCTGCGGTGTCGCTGCTGCTGATCCATCTCAAGCGCAGCGGCCAGCTCCGGCACAGTGCCTGAACCCTTGTTCATAATCGATTCAGTGAGCGGCGCGTAGCCTTCGTCTCAGCACATCAGGCCCCCCCCCGCTCCGCGTCCCCCCGCGGAGCAACCCCGGAGCCCTCTCGTTCCCCCCGAGAGGGCTCTTTTTTGCGCGATCGCCGCGCCGACCCGGGCTCAGGCACAGCAATCGCTGATCGCGCGCAGCACGTCGGTGCGCGAGATTTGCCCCACCAGGCGCTCATCATCGACGACCGGATAGCGACGGAAGTGGGTGTTGTTGAGAAACAGGTTGGCCAGCTGCGTAATACTCAGGTCGGAGCCCACCGTGCATACGTCACGGCTCATGTACTGACTGACCGGGCCGGCAACGCAGCTGTCCTGTGCGGCGACCATCGCGATGTTCAGGCAGTCCTTCTCCGACAGCATGCCGATGAGCTTGCCCTGCGCGTCGACCACCGGCGCACCCGAGTGTCCGGTGCGCACGAGTTGATGGACCGCCGACATCACTTCGGTGTCCGGGGAGAACGTCATCAGCTGGGTCGCCATGTAATCGCGAACACGGACTGTATCGAGGCTGGGCATGGTCGACTCCGGCGAAACCGATCGTAGTGGCAGGGCAGGAACCGGACGATAGCGCCGGACCTGATCCGGCGCCATGGGTTCAGAAGCCGTTCAGCGGCAGGCTCTGCATAATGCCGCCGCCTGCGCACCCATACGCCGGCTCCCCACAACACTCCAGATCGAGAAAACCATGAGCAAGCTTGTCTCCAGCACGATGGTCGCCGGCATCGTCATCTTCTCCGCGCCGCTGTTCGCCGCTGAAACGCAGGCCAAGGCCAATGCGACGGTCAACGTCCAGGCGAACACGACGGTGATCGACGCCGCCGCTGCGAACGCCAAGGCAGGTGTCGCGGCTGGCAGCACGGCCGCCCAGAACGGCGCCGCCGCTGCGTCCGCGAAAGTCGAAGCGGGCCAGGACAAGGCGGCCGAAGCCGGCGCCGCTGCCAGGACCAAGCTCAAGGCCGCCGGCGATTCCGGCAAGTCCGCCGTGAAGACGGGCGCCGACAAGACGCAGAAGGCGGCGGTTGCCGTCGGCACCGGCGTCAAGCAGACGGCCACCACGGCCGGCACCGCCGTGAAGGGCACGGTCGGCGGCGCACTCGGCGCGCTGGGCTCGACCCAGGCGGACGTGAAGGTGGAGGCGGGCGCGCAAACCGGGCAGTAAGCCCCCGCAGGCCCCGCGCCGCCGCACGAAGCCCCTGGCGCGATCCAGGGGCTTCGTCGTTTCAGGCCGCGCGCATTTCGCGCGTCAGGTACTGGTGCAGGCGCTGACCGCGTTCGCGCAACCAGTGCCGGTGCGTCGCGTATTCCGGCATCTGCCGCGCCACCAGATTCCAGAAGCGCGTCGAGTGATCCGCGTGCACCAGATGGCACAGCTCGTGGATCACCACATAGCGCAGCACCTCCGGTGGCGCCATCACCAGACGCCAGGACAGGCAGATCACACCCCCAGGGTTGCAGCTACCCCACAGCGTCTGGGGATCGTGGATTTTCAGCTCGGTGTAGCGCACCGCCAGTCGCTGCGCCTCGGCCTCCAGCAGTCGCCGCGCATCGAGCTGCGCCTGATGCATCAGCTCGCCGCGCAAGGCCAGTGCTAGGCGACGCGGCTGCGCCAGCTGCTCGCGCGGCGCAAACAGGCTGATCCGTTCGGATTCGATCCGCACGGTGATCTGGCGCAGGCGGGCCGGCTCCACGCAAACCGGCACCAGCTGGCCACGCAGCAGCAGTTCATCGCGGCCATCCCAGCGGGCCTCGGGCGGCGGTGGGTTGGCGGCTTCGAGCCGCGCCAGCTCCGCCAGTTTCTCGCGCACCCAGTCCTCCCGCGAGCGCAGGAAGGCCAGCGCCTCCCCGCGGGCCACCCAGCGGGGATAGACCAGCACCACCTCACGCCCCGGCCGCACCTCGACGCGGATGTTGCGCGCCCGGGGGCTGGGCTTTTCGCGCAGACGGAAATCGTCTCTGAACAACTCGAACTGCATGGATCCTCGACCGGAATGCCGCTGGAACGCGGACAACGGCAAAAAAATGTTCAGCACCGGAGCCAGCGCTGATAGTTGCTGCGTTTGCTGCACCGCACATCGCGGTTATCCACAAGCTTATCCCAGCTGGCTGTAGATAAATCTGGCTACTTACAAGAAGAGGTTGTCGCACAAGTGTGCTCAACCGGCCTCTGCAATTGACGTCACCGATGCTAGCCATTCCCTGAAGTAGGGGTTGGATCGTCTCGGATCAGCAGGCCCAGCCCGGAGCCTGGTGAATCTCTGGACGTGCTGGCGGACCAGCGTATCCAGGATCTCACGGCGATGCAGCGCGGGCACGCTCAGAGCTGGCACAGAACGTCTGTACCTGAGCACCCGTGCGGCATTCACATCGGCGTGAAGGGTGTGTCCGCACCATCGGCAGGCGAATGCGGCCTGCTCGTTGCGGTTGGTCTTGTCGACGTAGTGGCAGGTACTGCACTCCTGCGAACTATATGCCGCATTCAGGCTCTCGACCTGGATGCCGAAGACCTCATGTAGCGCCTTGAGTTTCGCTTCGATGGCGCTCTTGCCGAAGATCGACAGCAGGCGGTTCATGCGCTTTGAGAGGCCGGGAGATCTGAAGCGCAGATGCTCGACGACCAGGGTCGCCGGCGCGCGATCCGCGATCAGGCGGTCGAGGATGCGGTTGACCTCCGAGGCGATGAAGCCGCGCAGCCGCGCCACCAGGCGGCGGTAGCGCGGGGAGGTAACGCGCGTGCCCTTGCCGTGCTGGATCTTCAGCTCGGCGCGCAGCATGCGCTGACGATGCGCCGCCAAGCGGGTGATCTGCCGGTCGAGCTTCTCGATCCGGGTCATCCAGCCGCGGCCGAGCAAGTCGCCCTCGCTGGTACCGAACAGGGTCTTCAGGCCCAGGTCCAGCGCGATAACCTGGGTGCGGGGCTGGTACGCAGCCCTGGAGACCGCCAGCGCCTCCGCGACGTCGGTGAGGATCCCGATGCGCAGTTCGCCTTCGGAGGTCTGGTTGACCTGCACGGTGAGTGCCCGCCGGCCGTGCCGGCGGGCGTAATGGGCGTTGGCCTTGAGCGGCACCCAGATCGGGGCACCCTTCTCCAGGGTGGACAGCCTTGCCCATAGCGGGAAGGCGCTGGCCGCCTTTACCGGTGTCACCGCGATCGCGCGCTGGTCGATCAGCATGTTGATGCGGGACAGGTCCGGCCGCCGGTGCCGGCGGCATGCACGAGCGAAAATCCGGCGCGCCAGGCGCCGCACCTCGCTCGGGATCGGGGTGCCGTCCTGCATCGTCAGCGCCCCCGGCCGGTGCCAGGCCTTCAGGCGGTTGATGACGTGCAGCTGGTGCTTGAGATATGACGGCAGTGCCGAGCCCTGCACGATGTCGCGGTACTCGTTCTGGCGGTTGGAGAGCCAGCTCGACAGGATGCCGGCGACCTGCGCGTAGATCATCTGCCGGTGGTTGGTGCCGAGAAGGCCAACGCCGGCAGGGCCATAGCTCCGGCCGTTGATCGCGCCGCTGACGTAGAAAAGGCGCCACTGCTCTCGGCCGATCAGGACCGCGACCTCGCGCCAGCGGTACAGCAGCGCCAC
>JBEIOK010000112.1:0-9171 GCA_040377605.1 Nevskiaceae bacterium
CGATGCGCGCGGCGGCGATGTTCAGCACCGCCTCGGCCACCGCCATGCGGCCGGAGGCCGGCGCGTTCAGCAGCGCAAGCGGGGTGCGCTCGCCCATGGCCATGGCCTCGCCGGTCGTGGCCTCGAAGCCGGTGGCGGTCACCGCGCAGTCGGCCACCGGCACCTGCCAGGGGCCGACCATCTGGTCGCGCACCGTCAGCCCGCCGACGCTGCGATCACCGATCGTGATCAGGAACTGCTTGCTCGCCACCGCGGGCAGGCACAGTACGCGATCGACGGCCTCGGCCAGATCGATCGTCGCCGTCGGCAGGGCCGCAAAGCGGCTGGGGCTGCGCGTCGAGTTGCGCTTCATGCGCGGCGGCTTGCCGAGCAGCACCGGCATCGGCAGATCGACGGGCAGGTTTTGTTCCAGCGTGTCTTCAACAATTAGTTGCTGTTCGGCGGTCGCCACACCGACCACCGCGACCGGGCAGCGCTCACGCACGCAGATCTGCGCAAAGCGCTCGACGTCCTGCGGCGCAATCGCGAGCACATAGCGCTCTTGCGATTCGTTGCACCAGATCTCCATCGGCGACAGCGCGGGATCGGCGGCGATGACATCGCGCAGCTGGAAGTGTCCGCCGCGATCATCCGCATGCACCAGCTCCGGCAAGGCGTTGGAGATGCCGCCCGCGCCGACGTCATGAATCGACAGGATCGGATTGGCCTCACCCAGCGCCCAGCAGGCATCGACGACCTCCTGGCAGCGGCGCTCCAGCTCCGGATTGGCACGCTGCACCGATGCGAAATCGAGAGCGGCGTGACTGGAGCCGGTCGCCATCGACGACGCCGCACCGCCCCCGAGGCCGATCAGCATCGCCGGCCCGCCGAGCACGACCAGCTTCGCGCCTTCGACCACCGCCAGCTTCTCGACATGCGAAGCACGGATGTTGCCGTAGCCCCCCGCGATCATGATCGGCTTGTGATAGCCGCGATTGCGCCCGTCTGGCGTCAGTTGCTCGTAGCTGCGGAAATAGCCGTTGAGGTTCGGACGACCGAATTCATTGTTGTAGGCCGCAGCACCGATCGGCCCGTCCAGCATGATCTGCAGGGCCGACGCCATGCGCGGCGGCCGGCCCAGATCTGATTCCCAAGGCTGCTCGAAGCCGGGAATCCGCAGGTTCGACACCGAGAATCCGCACAGGCCCGCCTTGGGCTTGCCGCCGCGACCGGTCGCGGCCTCATCGCGGATCTCGCCACCGGCACCGGTCGCCGCGCCCGGATGCGGACTGATGCCGGTCGGGTGATTGTGCGTCTCCACCTTCATCAGGATGTGCACCGGCTCGTCATGCCCACGCCATACGCGATCGGCGTCCGGGAACCAGCGCATCGCCGCATGCCCCTCAATCACCGAGGCGTTGTCCTTGTACGCCGACAGCACGCCCTGCGGCGCGGCGGCATAGGTCATCTTGATCATCTGGAACAGCGAGTCCGGCTGCAGCTGGCCATCGACCGTGAACTCGGCGTTGAAGATCTTGTGCCGGCAGTGCTCGCTGTTGACCTGCGCAAACATCATCAGTTCGGCATCGGTCGGATTCTTGCCGGCGCGCTGGTAATGATCGGCCAGATAGGCCATCTCCTCGTCGGACAGTGCCAGGCCCCAGTCGCGATTGGCGGCGACCAGCGCCTCGCGGCCCCCGCCGAGCACGTCCACGGTGCGCAGACGGCGTCGCGGCTGCGCATCGAAGACATGCTGCAGCGCGCCGGCATCGATGATCACCGATTCCATCATCGGATCGTGGAGGGCGCCCAGGGCCGCCTCCGGCAGGGCCTTCACCCCCTCCAGCAGGTACACCCGGCCCTGCTCGATGCGGCGCACGCCCCGCAGGCCGCAGACCTGGGCAATGTCCGTGGCCTTGCTCGACCAGGGCGAGGTGGTGCCGACGCGCGGCACGACATACAGGGTCAGGTCCGCCGCCTCGATGCGCTCCGGCCCCTCCCCCAGCAGTCGCCGCAGATCGGCGGGGGTCACCCCTTCGCTGTCGACCAGATAGAGGTCGCGGCTGCGCAGGCCGATGAGGCCCGGCGCATGGGGCCGCAGGGCATCCAGCAGGCGGGCAAGACGGAAGGCCGAAAGACTTTCGGCGCCGGGCAGGACGGTCAAACCCATGTCGTTCCTTGAGAAAGTGCCCGCGAATGCGGAGGGGACGGCTGGCGGACGCGCATTTTCGCACGTTTCCGCGCGCCGTCCGCGGGGATTTACCCCGGCCGCAGCTCGCGCCAGTCCAGGCCGGCCTGCTGCCCGGCGCAGACCGCCGTCCGGCCCGACCCAGACAGGGGGGCCGACACCGCCGACAGCGCGTGATCGGGGGTGTTGTTGGTCTCCGACAGGTGGGTCAGGACCAGATGCTGCAGGCGGGCCAGATCGACGCTGCCGAGCAGGTCGGCCGCCTGCTGGTTGGACAGGTGCCCGCGGTCCCCGCCCACCCGAACCTTCAGCGACGGTGGATACGGCCCGCGGCTGAGCAGCTCCGGATCATGGTTGCACTCCAGCATCAGGCCGTCGCACTCGGCCAGCATCGCGCGCATGTACGGCGTGACATGCCCGGCATCCGACAGGATGCCCAGGCTCAGCCCCCCGCCGACCAGTACGTACTGGCAGGGCTCGCGCGCATCGTGCGGCACCGGGTACGGCCGCACCTGCAGATGCCCGATGGAAAAATCCTGGTGCGGCGCAAATCGCACCACCGCCGGGACCGCCGTGTCGTTCCAGACCGAGAAGGTACCGTGGGTCATGTACACCGGCGCGCCACTGCGGCGCGCCAGACGGGCCACGCCGCCGAGATGGTCCGAGTGCTCGTGCGTGACCAGGATCGCATCCAGGGCCTCGACCTCCAGCCCCAGACGCTGCAGTCGCCGCTCGGTCTCGCGCACGTTGAATCCGCAATCCACCAGCACCCGCGTGCCGCGATACTCGATCAAGGTCGCGTTGCCCTTGCTGCCGCTGCCGAGGCTGGCGAAGCGCAGCGTCACTGCTTGCCGTCTCCGCCGAAGCTGTACAGCGGCGTGACCTTGGAGCCGCCCTCGCCGCCCGGCACGATGCGCGACGGCCCCTGCTTGCTGACCTCGTCGATGCGGATCACTGCATGCACCGGCACGTAGAAGCGCTCGACATTGGCAAACTCCTGCTTGAGTCGCTCCTCGCTGGTATCCACGACGATCGTCGTGTTCTCACCGAAGACCAGCTTGCCGATCTCGACGAAGCCGAGCATGCCGCCGTGACTCACCTCACGGGCATAAATCTCGTAGACCTGAGCGTGGTTGGTGAAGCTGACGCGATACAAACGCGACTTGGCAGGCGGCATGGGCGATCGGCATCGGAAGGAAGACCGCTAGTGTAAAGCGGCCGGCGGCGCAACAGCCCCTCAGAGCAAATCGTCGGCCGGCACACCCATCGACACCGTACGGCGGATCTCGTCCGTCTTGAAACCCAGCGCGCCCGGCGTGCGCACCCCCGGCAGCACCGCCACGTCGTACAGCTCCTCGACGATGCCATCCATCGTCAGGCTGTGCACCAGATCACCGCTGCGCAGATCGATCACCACCAGCCCGCAGCGCGCCGAAACACCCTTGGCGTCCAGCCGCTCCTGCAACGCCAGTCCATTGAACGTCTTCACGCCGCGCGGCTTCGACAACCCGACAATCGCAAAATCGCCCGAGAAGGTCAGCCCTCGCGCATACCCGGGCAGGAACGCCACCGGCACAAACGCCCGACGCTCCAGATCCACGTAGCCAAATGTGCCCTCCCCCGAGTTCAGCAGCCACAGCTTGCCGTCATGCCAGCGCGGCGAGTGCGGCATCGACAGGCCCGTGCAGACCACCTCGTTGTCCGCCACCGACACCACCACGCCCCCGTCGCGCCGATGCTCGCGCCAGCCCTCGTGGGCATCGGTACGCGACACGGCGGTAACGAACGCCGGCTTGCCGTCGCGCATCGCCAGCCCATTCAGATGACAGCGATCCTCCGCCGCCAGCTTGCTGATCCACGGCGGCTGCCAGAACGGCGCAAAACTCGCCGAAGGGTCTACGGTCGCCAGACACGAGAACAGCGTGTTCACGAACACCGGCCGTCCCTGTGCATCCAGGCCGAGATCATGCAGATCGATATCCCCCGTCACCCAGCTCTGCTGCGGCACATACAGCCGGTCAATGCCGTCACGGGCAACCTGCCCGGCCGGCAGCACATTGTTCAGCCGCCACAGCTGGTACAGCGTGGCCAGGTACAGGCTGCTGCCGCGGACCGCCAGGCCCATGCAGCGCTCGAAATTGCGCTCGTGTACCGAGAGCTTGCCGTCCGGCTTGAGGCCGATCAGGAACAACTTGCCGGCCTGGTAGGTGGTGAAGGCCAGCGACATCTGTTGATCCCTCATCCACGACGTGAACTGCCGCGAGGTGTCGATTTCCAGCTTTGGCGTCTCGGGAACGGCGGCGGACGGTGGCGTTTTCATGAACTCACGCGGGGGCTGGACGGGCAACGGGATCTGCGGAGTGTGCGGCATTGCGATCCTGCGGGAAACTTGCACGACGCGCCTTCGCCAGCAGTGCCTCAGAGCTGATAGGCAGGAGTCTGCATCAGCATAGTGGCGTCCGCCTCGATCGGAATGCCTCCATCGGCATAGCACTCGGCGTTGAAGATTCCACCGCTCTCAAGAAGACCCGTGAAGAGTCCGCGGATGGTCTCCCGGACGATGGGAACGATCAGGTCATAGCAATACGTGACCCTGATCTTCAGCAGGTTGGCTTCCTGGATGGTCTGGCGCGAGATCGTCCCGACGTCACGCGTGTCGTACAACAGCCGCGCATTGGGAATGGCCAGATGCGGTATACCCAATTCATCTTCGATCATTTCGCCGAAATCAAGGAACGATCGGGCATCAGGATTCAGGATGGACAAGTTCAGCCGGAAGGGATTGACGACATCCAGCAGGGCCTCGGCCCGCGCCGCCTCCAGAGCCACCACGTTCTGACCGCCCAGATTCACTGTGTCCTGATACAGCGGCGCCAGGCCTCGGGCGAGTCCGGCATGAATGGCAATACGACTGGCATTGTTGAGCGTGCCATCGCGAACCCCGTAAAACGCTGCTTGATTCAACGTGACCTTGGCCACGAAGATCAGCGCGAACTGAACCACACCCAGAATCAACAGCAGCAGGGTCGGAAAAACAATAGTGAATTCGACCAACGACTGGCCAGACTGTCGGCAGGCCCTACCGCGAATCACGGCTCACCTCCCGTGCGGCGCCGACCGAGACCCGCAACCGCTGGAATGAGGCACGCTCGGCGTCCGTCATCCGCGGGCTGGCCAGGGCCTGATCCAGATACCGAGTCGCGCGATCAAGATGCAGCATGGACAGGTTGTGCAGCACCTCCGGATACTGCGGCTCTAGCGACAAGGCTCTCTGGTAGGACAGGAAAGCCTGATCCTCGTCTCCTGCCAGATATCGCAGATGACCCAGACGCGCCCAGACTGCCGGATCGGCAGGCGCACGCTGAGACAGCTCGAGATACGCGCTCAATGCCGCCTCGCGATTGCCCTCGCGATAGGCCTGATCGGCTGCTGCGGCCAGCCGCTGCAAGCGCTGCACCGCAGGATCCTTCGCCGGATTGACCACGCAGGCAGACAGCACCGACAGCATGACCAACAGGAGCGCCAGAATCTTCATGCCGGGACGCTGTCCATCGCCGGGCCAGAACCGGACGCCACCCACTGCAATCGAAGACCGGGCATTAGCCCCAGCCGACGGGCCTCGCCCGCAGCCGTCTCCAGCACATGCGCTGCTCCACGACCCCACGACGCGCGCCAGGGTTTCAATCCAGACACGATGGATACGATCGTCCAGTCACAGTCGAGATACACAACATCGATCGCATAGCGCATGCCGAACATGTGCACCGAGGAGCAGGGGGAAATGATCAGCCCGGTTCCCGGAGCCGGCGCCGGACGAGCAAGCAGACCGCGCGTACGCTCCCAGGCGGTCACGGTCCGCTGCGCGCGAACGCGCAGTGCGCCGCCGTCCAGGTCGTGCAGTCCGCCGATCACCATCAGAGCAGCCCTTGTTGCCGCACCATCATCGCAATCGGAAACGCCAGGATGATGAAGGTCGTCGGGAAGATGAACAGGACCAGCGGCAGGATCAACTTCACCGGCGCCTCCATCGCCGCCTTTTCGGCGCGCTGGAAGCGCTCGCTGCGGCGACGCTGAGCCTGCAGGCGCAATACCTTGCCGGTACTGGCACCGATCTGCTCCGCCTGCACGATGGCAGAGACGAAGGCACTGATCTCAGGCACATCAAGACGCTCATCAAGCCGCTTGAGCGCATCGATGCGCGACAAGCCCGCTCGAACGTCGCGCTGCACCAGCGCAAACTCCTGCCGCAGATGGCCGGCGGGCCCCTTCTCGACGCACTGCCCCATGGCGCTCATGAAGTTCATGCCGGACTCCACCCCGAGCACGAGATAGTCCAGAAACACCGGCAACGTCTTGAGAATCTCGTCACGTCGCTGGTCGCCACGCTTTTTCAACCACAGATCCGGGTATACAAAACCGAGCAGCGCACCCATGAAAGTCATCATCAGCATGGTCGCCCCGCTCATCCCACTACAGACGAACCAGAAAATGATCGCAGCGACGATGGTGGCCACCATTTTTATCGCAACAAACTCCTCCGCATTGATCGTATGGTGAAGACCGGCGCGAGCGATCTGCTTGTGCGCGTTCTCCAGCATCGCCGTCGGGGTGCGTGCTGCAAAGTAATGACGGAAGAAGCTGATGACCGGCCACACGGACTTCAGCAGCGGCGGCGGCTCGTCCTGGTAGCTACGATCCGTCGCCTGCACTTCGGCCTGCAGGCCGGCCAGGCCCCAGAGCAGCAGCCCGACCGCGCCGCCCACACAGACTGCGATGACGAAGAAGAGAGTCATACCTTGATATTCGTGACCGCGCTGATGCCAAGATAGCCTAGAACAATCATGACGCCGACCACGCCCAGCACCGCCCAACCGATCGGTTCATTGAACAGCGGGTACATCTCCTTGGGCTGCAACCAGTTGAGGACCAGCATCATGAAGATCGGCAGCCCGGACATGACATAACCCTGCATCTTTCCCTGCGAGGTCAGTGCTGCGATCTTGCCCTCGGTCTCCATCGTCTTGAACATCGTCTCGGCCAGAGAGTCGAGCATGTCGGCAAGATTGCCGCCCACCTCGCGGGCAATGCGAAGGCCGGCGGCGAACAGGCTGAACTCCTGCAGGGGCAGACGCTGTTCCATCTTCGCCAGAGACTCATCGAAGCTGACACCCAGGCGCTGACTGCGCAGCATCAGGCCGAACTCCTGAGACAGCGGCGGCTTGGATTCCCGCATCAGCGATTCCAGCGCAACCGACAAGCTGGCGCCGGCACGCAGCGAACTGGCAAGCGAGATCATCGCGTCCGGAAACTGCTCCCGGAATTTTGACAACCGTTTGGCCCGGACTCGGGCCACGATCAGACGCGGCGCCACTGCCGGCACCAGACAGCTCAACAGGGTCGCCGGCCAGTTGCCGACCACAATCCAGGTGATGATCGGCACGATTGCGAATGCGGCGATGTTGTACATCGCCAGCTTCCGGTAATCCATGAAGATGAAGGCGTCGGCCAGCTCATTGGCCGTGGTGCGCCGGATGCGCTCAATCTGCTGCGCCGCACCCTTGTTGAGCGCACCGAGCACCAAGACACCCACCAGGGTGAGCGTCAGGAATAGGACAACGATGAGTGCGATCAGGAGCATGTCAGGCGAACTCCTCTTTGGGGAAGAAAATGCTGCGATCCACGTCGATGCCGCGCCGCACCAGTTCCTCATAGAACTCCGGCACGCACCCGGTCGGCACGAACTCGCCGGCAATCTTGCCGTCGGGTCGGTAGCCCTTCTGCTGGAACAGGAAGATGTCCTGCATCTGGATCACGCCGTTCTCGATGCCGGTCAGTTCGGTGATGTGCGTGATCTTGCGGGAGCCATCGGACAGACGGGTCTGCTGCACGACCAGGTTGACCGCTGATGCAATCTGCTGGCGAATCGCCGGCAGCGGCAGATCGACACCCGCCATCAGGACCATCACCTCGACGCGCGACAGCACATCGCGCGGCGTATTGGCATGCGCCGTGGTCAAGGACCCGTCATGGCCCGTATTCATGGCCTGCAGCATGTCCAGTGCCTCGCTGCCGCGACACTCACCGACGACGATACGGTCCGGTCGCATGCGCAGGCAGTTTTTCACCAGTTCACGGATGGTTACCGCACCCTTGCCCTCGACGTTCGGTGGCCGTGACTCCAGCGATACCAAGTTGGGCTGGTAAAGGCGTAGCTCCGCCGCGTCTTCGACGGTAACGACGCGCTGATCCTCCGGGATGTAATTGGAAAGGATGTTGAGCAAGGTTGTCTTGCCGGAGCCCGTGCCGCCCGAGATCAAGATGTTCTTGCGCTGTTCCACGGCCAGCTTCAGAAAATCCATCATGGCCTTGTTGGCCGATCCGAATTTGATGACATCGCTGGCATGCAGACGATGCTTTGCAAATTTTCGGATGGACAGCGAGGGCCCCTTCAGCGCCAAGGGGGGGATGATCGCGTTGACGCGCGAGCCGTCCTTGAGGCGGGCATCAACCATCGGCGAGCTTTCGTCGATGCGACGGCCGAGCGGCGCGACGATACGCTCGATCGCCGACATCACGGCGTGATCGCTCGAAAACACGATCTCCGATTCGGTCAGCTTGCCCGAGCGCTCGATGAAGATCTGATCATGGGCATTGACCATGATTTCCGTGACATTCTCATCCGCCAGCAGCGCTTCCAGCGGCCCTAGTCCGATGGCCTCATTGACCGCAGCCTCGATCAACTGATCACGGTCCGCGCCGCCGCTCAGCGTCGGATCCTCTCGCAGGATTTCCTCGACCAGTTCCTGGGTCTTGCGGCGCAGTTCCTGATCTCCGAACTTGGTTACGTCGATACGGCGAAGATCCAGTCTTGCGATCGCGCGCTCATGGATCTGCCGCAACCGGTTGAACAGCTCGGTGGCGCGGCCCTTTCGCTGGGCCTTCTCTGCCTGATTACGCGCTTCCGTTTCGGCGTCGGTCTCTGCGGTTCGGGTAATCGGCGCTCC
>JBEIOK010000230.1:0-3892 GCA_040377605.1 Nevskiaceae bacterium
ACCGTTGTCCGCAGGCGACACGTCCACGCGCTATCGCGAACTGGCCGAGCAGGCGCAGGCCCTGCTGGCCGGCGAGCAGGACCGCATCGCCAATGCGGCCAACCTGTCCAGCCTGATCTGGCACAGCCTCCCCGATCTGAATTGGGCGGGGTTCTATCTATGGAATGGACACGAGCTGGTGCTGGGTCCATTCCAGGGCAAGCCGGCGTGCGTGCGTATCGCACTGGGCAAAGGTGTCTGCGGAACGGCGGCGCAGACGCGTGCCACGCAACGGGTGGCGGATGTGCACGCCTATCCCGGGCACATTGCCTGCGACAGCGCGTCGAATGCCGAGATCGTCGTCCCGCTGGTGCGCGCCGACGGCGAGCTGCTCGGGGTGCTAGACCTCGACAGCCCGGTGCTAGCGAGGTTCGACGCCGCCGATCAGGCCGGGCTCGAACGACTTGCGGCCCTCTGGGTGGCTTCGCTGGACCAATCCTAGGCGGATTCCGACAACGTCGAGGCCGCGATCAGCGCGATGGCCGTCCAGTACGTCGACAGGATCACGCCCTGCGCGCCGCGATAGGGCCCGATGAACTTGCGGGCGCCGAGCGCCGAATCGGAGATCACGAACAAGGTGGCCCCGACCAAGGCCAGCAGGCCAGTCTCGCCGCCCAGGCTTTGCCAGCGAATCGAGGCGGTGACCGCCATGCCTGTCAGGATCGATCCGTAGAGCAGCACCGGCAGCTTCAGTGTGCCAGCGCGCGGCAGTAGCACGCTGGCAAACAAAATGCCGTAGATCACGAATCCGTACGCCCACCCGGGCATTACAGGCTGTTCGATGCCGGCCAGGAAGGCCCACATGAACAACAGGTGTGCGAGCAGAAAGCTCGAAAGACCGGTGATGAAGGCGGCAGTAGGCGCGAACATCAGCGCGATATCGCCGACCAGCGACAAGCCCAGCCCGATCAAGATCATCGTGCGGTACTCCGACTCCGGTGCCATCATGGCGATGCCGGCGATCAGGATCGTGGTCAGCGGTTTCAGGACCAGGAACGCGGGGGGCTTGGTCTCGTTCCAGTCGGCGATGATGGCGAGTACGGCGGAAACCGCGGCGGCGGCCGCAACAGCGATCAGCATGAGAAAGTCCCCCTTCTATGGTCGCCGGATACTAATCATTCGCCCAAGAAAAAACCCGGCGGAGGACCGGGTGGGAAGTGCTCTTGCATGGAGGACTGCAGGCAACCTTTACACTAGACCTTCCGCATTTCAGGGCCGTGACATGGACAAGATCGTGAAGACCGACGCCGAATGGCGTGCGCTGCTGACGCCGGAGCAGTATCAGGTCACGCGCAAGGGGGGCACGGAATGCGCCTTTACCGGTGCCCTGTGGGATGACCACCGCGATGGCGTCTTCCACTGCGTGTGTTGCGACCTGCCGCTGTTCGACTCGAAGACCAAGTTCGAATCCGGCACCGGCTGGCCCAGCTTCTTCGATCCCGCACGCAACGGCCATGTGACCGCACGGGAGGACCGCAGCCACGGCATGCTGCGCACCGAGGTGCTGTGCGCGCGCTGCGATGCGCACCTGGGGCACGTATTTCCGGATGGCCCGCCGCCGACACGGCTGCGCTACTGCATCAACTCCGCCGCGCTGGAGTTCCGGGCACGGACATGAGGATTCACTGGCTGCAGCATGCGGATTTCGAAGACCTGGGCTGCATTGCCCCGGCGCTGCTGAGGCGAGGCGACACCGTGAGCCTTACGCGACTCTGGGCGGGGGAGCCTCTTCCTGCGCCGTCGGCCTTCGACGCCCTGATCGTCATGGGTGGCCCGATGAACATCTACGAATACGAGCGTCATCCCTGGCTGCCGGCCGAAAAGGCCTGCATCCGGCAGGCGATCGAGGCCGGCCGACGCGTGCTCGGCATCTGTCTGGGGTCGCAGCTGATCGCCGACGTGCTGGGCGGTCCGGTCACGCGCAATGCACACAGCGAGATCGGCTGGTTCCCGGTCACGCGCACGCCCGACGGCCGGTCGTCGAAAAACTTCGCCGGTTTCCCCGAGCGTTTCACCGCGTTCCACTGGCATGGCGACACCTTCGCCCTTCCGCCTCAGGCCGAGAACCTGATGGCCAGCGAGGGCTGCGCGCACCAGGCGCTGCAATATGGCGAGCGCGTGGTCGGTATCCAGTTCCATCTCGAAGTCACCGCCGCGAATGCGCGCGAGTGGTTCATGCACGAGCGCCCGGTGCCGTCGCGCTACGTGCAGGACGCCGAGACGATCCTCGCCGATCTCGACGCCTTTGCCGAGAACAACCGGCTGATGATGAAACTGCTCGACAACTGGCTGGCCTGAGACAGCGCTCGACCCTCGGGGCTTTAGCCAATATGGCGCAGTTCAACAGCGCCGAGTGACCTCAGAGGCTACGAGTGGCGACCCTCACCGTTTGATGCACGCGCTGGTTGCGACTCGGCGAAGTGCGGCTCGGCGCCATCGAATGGGTCAGCTCGGCGAGGTGGCCGCGCAACGCGTCAATGGCCGCCTGCCGACCGTTGCCGCGATGCGAGGCCATGTTCGAGCGGAACCAGCTGTCGTTGCCGAGAAAGCGATCGATGTCGCTGGGGGTCAGCCGCATCAGGTCGCCGGCTTGGCCGACGCCCATGCGCTCGATCATGTGCGCGTTCAGGCGTTGCTCGAAGGCCTTCTCCGGCAGCGCCAGGATCGGCTTTCCGAAATGGATTGCCTCGCCGATCAGCTGATTGCCGGCGGTGGACAGCACCGCGCGGCAGCCGGCCAGATCGCGCACGAAGCCATCGACACTCGGTGCGCGAAAGTCGAGATTGTCATGCACGCCGCGGTGTTTCGTGCCGTAGACGATGACCGGGGCGTCTAGCAGACGCAGGGCGCGATCAATGTGCGGCAGATACTGATGCTCGCCCTTGTTGAAGTAGGCGAGCAGATAGTCGCCCGGGGTCGGCTGGGCCGCGAGCACTTCGTCGCGCAGCATCGGACCGATCACCTTGACCTGCGGATACGCGCCCTCGGCCGGATAGAAGCTGGAAATCAGAATGCGCTCGGGCACGCCCATCAACGCGCGATAGCCCCAGGCGTCGCGCATGCCAAGCGCCCACAGGTCTGGCGGAAAGTGCGGTTTGCAGTAGGCGATGATGCCAACGTGGTCAAAGCTGATCCGCGGGATATCGAGCTTTTGCGCGACCCGGTGTGTCCAGGCTTCGGAGTCGGAGATCACCGCCTGGATGCCGCGCGCGCGGAATTCCTGTTCTACCTGCGCCATGCCCTCGCCGCCGAACAGCAGATCGGACATCGGCGAGAAGTTCTTCGAGATGGTTTTACCGAGAGACTGAGTGCCAGCAGTGTTGTACTGATAGCCGATGATCGGAATGCGCACGGTCGGAAAGCGCGGGGCCAGCACCTCGTAGGCATCGGCGCCCGCGAGTACCGTCACGTCGTGTTCCGCCATCAGCGCCGGCAGGACCGACATCGTCCGCATCGCGTGGCCGCGGCCGTAGCCCATCACACCGTAGGCAATGCGCATGCTGTTCGTGCTCCGGTTATTCCCGAATGCACGGTAGAAAATGGCGGTGATGCGGTTGTGACGGCGGCGTGTCAACGGCATGACAGTGACGGGCCCGCCCGCCTGGGGGACGGCACGGGTTCGTCACGCCCACCCGCCTTCAGGCTTCCTGGCAAGGACGACCCGACAGCATCGACCGAAACGTCCCGGTAACAGACCGACGCGACACTGTAATCGATAGAATCTTCGGGGATGTGTCGTGCAGGCACGAGTCTGGTGGGTGGGGGTCACACTGGTCGCGTGGACCCTGAGCGCTTGCGGCAGCGGCACGACCGCGGAAACGCCACCCGCCGAAGAAACATCACAACCCCCCAC
>JBEIOK010000006.1:0-48792 GCA_040377605.1 Nevskiaceae bacterium
CGTTGCGACACAGCCCATGCATGCTCCATGCGCCCCACCGGCTCCTGCGGGCCACCGCTGCGGTACACCAGCCAGCTCAGGCGCTCCCGGACATCGCTGGGTTCCAGCAGCAGATCCGCCACCTGCGCATTGAGTCGATCGTCGACCGGGCGGAAGCGATTGCCCAGCGGGAACACGATCAACCGCATCAGCCCGCGCGCCCAGGCCACCGGAAAATTGCGAATGAAACCGTCAAAGGCCTGTGCGATTTCGTGTAGCGCGTGATCCAGCGCCCAGCGCGCATGCGCCAGTTCCGCGGGACTCTTCGAGCCCTCGAGGTAGAACTTGATCACACAGGAGGCGATGTAGAGCTGGCTCAGCACATCGCCCAGCCGCGCGGACAGGCGCTCCATGAACTTGAGCTTGCCTCCCAGCACGCCCATGGTCAGATCGCTGCAGAATGCCAGCGCCGCGGAGAAGCGCTCCAGATCCCGGAAGTACGGCGCCATCTCGCCATTAACGGGCGCACGCGCCAGCCGCGCACCGGTGAGGCCCAGGGTGAGCGCGCGGAACGCGCGATTGACCGAGAAGCCCACATGCCCGAAGACCAATTGGTCGAACTTCTTGAGATCGTTGTCGCGCGCCGCCTCCATTTCCGGAAACACGTATTCGTGGCAGCGGATCGCGCCCTGGCCGAAGATCATCAGGTTGCGCGTCAGGATGTTGGCCCCCTCGACGGTGATCGCCACCGGCGCGGCCTTGTAGGCCGTCGCCATGAAGTTGCGCGGGCCCTGCTGGATCGCCTTGCCGGCCATCACATCCATGCCGTCGATGACGATTTTTCGCATCAACTCGGTCATGTGGTACTTGGCCATCGCCGTCACCACCGACGGCGCACAGTGATCCACGGCCGACGCCGTCATCACGCGCATCGCCTCCAGCGTGTACGCGTAACCGGCGATGCGACCGGTGGCCTCCTGCACGCCCTCGAACTTGCCGATCGATACCTTGAACTGGCGGCGCATGCGTGCATAGACACCGGTCATGCGATACGCAACCTGGCCCGCGGCGGTGCCCAGTGCAGGCAGCGAGATGCCGCGCCCGGCTGACAGGCACTCGACCAGCATGCGCCAACCCTTGCCCGCCATCGCCGGGCCACCGATGATCCAGTCGATCGGGATGAAGACATCCTGGCCGTGAATCGTGCCGTTCATGAAAGCCGCGCCCGGATAATGCCGGCGACCGATCTCCACCCCCGGATGATTCGCCGGAACCAGCGCGCAGGTAATGCCGTATTCGGTTTTCTGCGCGTCGCCGAGCAGCCCCTCGGGATCCCGGAGCTTGAAGGCGAGGCCGACAACCGTCGCGATCGGTGCCAGCGTGATGTAGCGCTTCGAAAAACTCAGGCGCAGTCCCAACGTGCGCTTGCCCTCGAACGGGCCGTAGCAGACCACGCCCAGGTCCGGCATCGCCGTCGCGTCCGAGCCGACCTCGGGGCCGGTCAGACCGAAGCAGGGGATCTCCTTGCCGGACACCAGGCCCGGCAGCCATTGCTGTTTCTGCGCATCGGTCCCGTAGTGCATGAGCAGTTCGCCGGGACCCAGCGAGTTCGGGACCATGACGGTCACCGCCATCGTGATCGACTTGGTCGCCAGCTTGGTCACCACCGCCGACTGCGCATTTGCCGAGAACCCGAGCCCGCCGTATTCCTTCTTGATCAGCATCGCGAGGAACTTCTTCTCGCGAATGTAGTGCCAGACCTCCGGCGGCAGATCCTTGCGCTCGAACTCGATCTTCCAGTCGTCACACAGCCGGCACAGCTCCTCGCATTCGTTGTCGAGGAAGGACTGCTCCTCTGCGGTCAGCGGGGTGTACTTGAAATCAAGCAGCTTGGCCCAGTCCGGACGGCCGCGGAACATCTCGGCCTCCCACCAGACATCGCCGGCCTCGAGCGCCTCGCGCTCGGTCGACGACATCTCCGGCAGCACCTTCTTGAACACGCTGAAGATCGGACGCGTCAGCACGGCGCGTCGCAGCGGGCGCAGGTTCAGCAGCACCGCCAGCGTCACGAAGACCGCAGCGGCCACGACGAACGCTGTATCGCCCAGCACGCCCACCCCCTTCAGGGTCACCAGCAGCACCCCGGTCGCCGCCGTCCACAGCAGCAACGGCGCGCCGACATAGGCGAGCGTCCAGAACAGCACCACGGCTACGACAGTCACGATCAATGGGGACATCTTCGGTTCTCCGGAAGTCAGTCTCTCGGCTATCCGCCGCCGCGATGCATCGGCACCACGTGCGGATGGCTGCCCGTTTCCGCGCTCTTGTCCGTTCCCTCCCGGGGGATGAGCGTCTTGATCATCAGCTTGAGGTATTCGTTGAAGGCCGCACCCGTCGGCATCAGCTCCGGTGTATCGCGCCGGATCTGCAAGTTGCCCATGAAGGTCGCGTAGGCAAACCGTGCCCAGTGCGCGGCCCGCGCCTCGTCGAATCCCAGCGCGCGATAACACTCGACGAGATATCGCATGCGCCGCTCGGACACCCGCTGAACGAACTCGCGCACCAACGGCTTGTCCTCGGCCGCTGCGATGGCCAGGTAGAGACGGCCGGAGCGATAGCCGGCGTTGGCCTCGCGGAACACCTTGACGATGCGGTGATACGGATCAGGCTCGTCGCCGATACGGGCGAGCACGTCCTCGGTCTCGCGCTTTTCCCAGAGTTCGAGCGCCGCGCGCAGCAATGCCTCGCGGTTGGCAAAATGCCAGTAGAAGCTGCCCTTGGTGACGCCGAGCCGTCTCGCCAGCGGTTCGACGGCGACCGCCTCCATGCCGCCGGCCGCCATCGTCTCCAGCGCAGCGCGCGCCCAGTCCGCAGCACTGAGGTTCTGCCGCACTTCGGCGGGTTGCTGGAAATCGGGACGAATCGAGGCCATGCGCGGCGAACCATACGGATGCGTATTGAGGCCTGCAGTCTACGCCCGCAGGCTCACCGGGCAAACCCTGCGGCCCCGCGCGAGCGGCAACCAGTCGGCAGCCGGCCCGGTACGGGGCCGGCTGCATCGCCTCAGGACAGGCCGGGCAATCCGGAGCCCAGCAGGGACAGCGCCTCCGGCGGCGTCTTCGCAAACTTGAGCATGACCTGCACCTGCAGTTCGCCAACAATCAGGCCGAGCACCGCCCCCACCGTAATGAGGATCCATTCGTCCTGCTCGAAGGCCGGATGCAGCAGGCCCTCGAATTCCTCAACCGACAGGGTCTGCATCTTGCTCGCGAGGGTCCGCTCCAGATCCATCGCCTCACCGGCGTACTTCTCGACATGCTTCAGGGTTTCCGGCAGCCGCTTCATGATCTCTTCCGAGACCACTCGCTTCATTTCCTGGTAGCGGCTGCTGCCGACCGCGAACACGACAAAGGGTTTGACGACGCCGGCCTGATCGTCGACGGCGCGTTGCACCTGCTTCTGCACCATCGTGAACAAGCGATCCGACAACGGGCCGCGCAGAATCGCGTCGATGATGTTCTTCGGCGTGACGATTTCCTTGGCGATCAGGCGGCCGTACTCGGCTGAAACCTCCGAGCGCCGCTTCAGGAACAGCCCCTGCCACTCGAACAGGCCCCCGAGATACTTGGTCGGCTGCTTGGGGTTGAAGATCATCTTCAGCGCCAGCCAGTCGGTGAACCACCCGGTGAAGCCGCCGAACAGCGGCATCACCCAGGGGTTCTGCGTCAGGGCCCATACCACCGCCTGCACGCACCCGATGATGAAGCCGAAATACAGCCCCGAGTTGCGGATGAAGCGGAACTCACCGGCGCCCGCCTCCAGGAAGATACGGTTGAGCAACGGCTTGTCGCGCAGCAGGTTGGTGACCACCATGTCCTTCAGATCGAACACCGAGTCGATGTTCGATTTCACGTCGCTCATGATCTGCTGCACGATCAGCGGCGCTTCGTCCTGGATGCGGCGGATGATCATCTGCTTGACCGCCTCGGGCGACGCCTCCCACAACCCTGGCGAGTAATGGCCGGCGACGGCGCGGGTGATGTCCTCGACCGCCGCCAGCAGCGGCTTCTCGATCTCCGCTGCGACCCGCTCCGGATCCAGGCGGTTGAAGATATCTTCCGGACGAATCAGCTTCGTCGTCATCGTGTCGCAGGCGATGCCCGCCATGATCGCGGCCTTGCGCGGCACGATCCCCTGCCAGCCGAGAAACGGCGGCTTGCCGACGAACTCGATCGGCTCGAACATCATGCGGATGGCCACGATCTTGGTCACGTATCCGATCGCGGCCGCCACGAACGGCATCGACAGATACAAGAACCAGTTCAACTGAACATCGACGACGATCTGCTCCCAGCTCTGCATGTGCAGCTCCCCCCTTTAATCGCACCCGGGGCCACCACCCGCCCCGATTTCAGAACGTCCGGATTTCTTCGACCCGACCCGCCTCCCACAAGGCGGCGCCCAGCGCCGTCACCTTGACCATGCCCCGCGCCAGACGCGTACGCTGGCCGGCGCGCGTGAAACGCTCGACCGTCTCCCGCAGCGAGGCGTCGGTTTCCAGGATTTCGTACTTGACGCGCTGCGCGGGATCTTCGACGTGCAATTCGACCAGCCCCCAGGCATGCAGTCGGCGCAGGTAAACCGGCGTCAGCTCTCCACACTGCACGCCCGCGCTCTTGCCGACGCTGGACACCCACTCCAGCACGGGCCGCGTCGCCGGACCGAGACGCGATCCGACGAAGACGTCCAGCGTCGGATAGGCCGAGCCATCGGAAAGCGCCGCGAGGATGCGCGCCTCGTCGGGCAGCAGGCTGCCGAGCACCAAGGCGAAATACGCCTGCTCCGCACTGCCGCGATCCTGTTCGGCCGACATCTGCAGCAGCTCGCGCAGCAGCCGCGCCGGCGACTCGCCGATCAGATCGGCGGTGCCGTTGGAAACGCGCGGGCGTACCGATACCGCGACGACCGACATCGACGGAGCCTGCCCTGCCTCCAGTCGATCGAGCCGCTGCTTGAGTTCCCCCAGGACGCGCCGCTCGACGCGCTCGATCTGTTCCTGGGCAAAGCGTCCCCCCGGCAGCCGCTGCAGCAGCCGTCCCGCCAGCGACTCAGCCCCGACACCCGTTTCCGCGGACTTGCTCACCCTTCGCTCTCCGGACCGCAGTGTCGTGGCAGCACGACCCCGATCTTCGATATCCCTGCAGCGCCCCGGCGAGGGGCCGCCACCCTAATCTTGCCATCACATGATGTCACGATTGCGGGCCGAAAGGAGCCTGCCCTACGGTCGCGGCGGATCCGTGAAGTGCGCCAGGAACGCCAGCTTGTCGGCCTCCTCCTCGATCTGCTTGGAGACCGGCTTGCCGGCACCGTGGCCGGCGTTGACATCGATCCGGATCAGGATCGGCGCATCCCCGGCCTGTGCCGCCTGCAACGCGGCCGCATATTTGAAGGAGTGTCCCGGCACGACACGGTCGTCGTGATCCGCGGTTGTGACCAGAACCGCCGGATAGCGCGTGCCCTTGCGCACGTTGTGGTACGGCGAGTAGGCATGGAGGGTCTTGAAGCCCGCCTCGGTATCCGCAGTGCCGTAGTCCCCCGCCCAGGCCCAGCCGATGGTGAACCGGTGATAGCGCAGCATGTCCATCACCCCGACGGCCGGCAGCGCCGCCGCGAACAGATCCGGATGCTGATTGAGCGTCGCACCGACCAGCAGCCCGCCATTGGAGCGCCCGCTGATTCCCAGATGGGCCGGCGATGTCCACTTCTGCGCAATCAGCAGGCGCGCCACCGCCGCGAAGTCGTCGAACACATTCTGCTTGCGCGCCAAAGTGCCCGCCTCGTGCCAGGCACGACCGTATTCGCCGCCCCCGCGCAGATTGGCCACCACATAGATGCCGCCGCGCTCCATCCACACGAGGCTGGACACCGAGAAGCTCGGGGTCAGCGCGACGTCGAAGCCGCCGTAGCCATACAGAAGCGTCGGGTTGAGCCCGTTGCGCTTCAGGCCTCTGCGGTACGACACGAACAGTGGCACCCGCGTGCCATCCTTCGAGGTCGCAAAATGCTGTTCCGTCACATAGTCGGCGGGATCGAACCGCAGGTGGATCGGCTGGAACACGGTGGATTTGCCGCTGGCCAGGTCCAGGCGGTAGTTGGTCTGCGGCCGGTTGAATGAGGTGAAGCCGTAGAGCAATTCCGGATCGCCCGCGCGTCCGCTGAGTTGCAGCCCCCCGAGCGTGAGATCCGGAACACTGCCGATGCCGGGCAACGGCACCTCGCCCAGCGGCCGTCCCGCCAGCGAGAAGCGCTGCAGCCGGGAGGTGGCGTCGCGCATGTACAAGGCCACGATGCCGTCGCCGGCGAACACGGCCGCCTGCAAGGTGTCGGCCGCCTCCGGGACCACCGTGGTCCAGTGCTGCGCCTGAGGCCGGTCCAGATCAATCGCAACGATGCGCCCGCGCTGCACCGCCTGGTTGGTCCGGAAGTACAGCCGCCGACCGACATTGCCCAGCAGCACGTACTCGGCGTCAAACTCATCGACCAGCTTCTGGAACGGCGCATCCAGCGCCGGCTGGCGCGGGTCTCCCAGATCCTTGACGTAGACGCGGTGACGACTCTCCGCGCCGCGCCACACGGTCAGCACCAGATAGCGCCCGTCATCGGTCACCTGCGGCTGCCAGCCCCACTTCGGCTGATCCGCGTCGGCGTGCACGAGGTGATCATCGGACTGTGGCGTGCCCACCCGGTGGTAGTAGAGCTTCTGATGCGACAGCTCGTCGAAGGTATGTCCCGAGGCCTTGTCGCCGGGCGCGGTCGGCTCCGGATAGCGCGCATAGAAAAAACCGGCGCCGTCGGCCGTCCAGGCCATCGGCGAAAACTTGATGCGGGTCAGCACCTCGGGCCCATCCCGCGCCTCGGCGATGTTGCGCACCCGAATCTCGTTCCAGTCCGAACCCGCCGCCGCAGTGGCGTAGGCCAGCCAGCGGCCATCCGGCGACACCTCGTAGTCGGTCAGCGCCACCGTGCCGTCGGAAGCCCGCAGATTGGGGTCCAGCAGCAGACGCGCCGCCCCCGGCCCGGAGCGCGCTGGCTGCACGTACAGCGCCGACTGGTTCTGCAGTCCGTCGTTCCGGAGAAAGAAATACTGGCCGGCACGCTTCTGCAGGCGCTCGAAGCGCTCGTAGTTCCACAGGGTTTCCAGCCGCTGGCGCAGCGCCTCCCGCTGCGGCAGCGCGCTCAGGAACGGCTGGCTGATTGCGTTCTGGGCCCGGACCCAGCGCAGTGTCTCCGGGGCATTGACCTCTTCCAGCGCGCGATAGGGATCGGCGACGACAGTACCGAAGTACGTATCCTTCACCTCGCTCATCGGCGCCTCCGGGTATTCGAGGGCATTCGCCGTCGCGGCGACGGCCGTCGCCAAACAGGCCGTGAGGAAGCTCGGCAAAGGTCTCATTCGTCAGGATCCTGTCAATCGCTGCAGCCGAGGATAGCAGCCGGCCGACGGGGTTCCCGCTGGACGATGGGGTCCGCAAGCCTGTTATCCTCCGACTGGTCGCCGGCTCCGGCACCGACCCGCGAGGACCCTCTGATGAAGCTTTCTCTTCTCCCCGCCCTGCTGGCCGGCGCTGCTCTGTCAGCTCCGGTTCTGGCCGAAACGCCGCGCGAGTACATCGGCGTCATGGGTAGCTATGTCATCCCGGACTCGATCCGCAATAACGACGATGGCTTCGGCGGCACGCTGTTCTACGGGCGGCCGGTCAACCAGTATCTGGCGGTCGAACTCAATGCCTTCGGCCATCGCAACGATCACGAGACCGGCCCTGGCACGGATCGCACGTACGGCGGCGGCATCGACCTGCGCCTGCAGTTCGGCGACTACGACCTGGCAGGCTTCGTCATCGGCGGCATTGGCGCCATCTACGAGGACTTCGTCGGGCAGGAAGAAAGCTCGCCCTACGCCAACGTCGGCCTCGGCACGCTGATCGGCATCACCAAGGGCCTCGCCCTGCGGGGTGAGGCGCGCTATTACGCGATTGCCAACGACGTCACCTACGCCGGCGAGGAATATCAGTACGACACACGTTTCAATCTCGGCCTGCAATACGCTTTCTACGATCCGCCGCCACCACCGCCCGCGCCCGCACCTGCCCCGGTCATCGGCGACCAGGACGCCGACGGCGTCAAGGACAACGTCGACCAATGCCCGAACACGCCACCCGGCACACTCGTCGACGGCACCGGGTGCCCGGTCGTGGCACCGCCGCCAGCACCGGTCAATCCGGACCTCGACGGCGACGGCGTGCCCAACGCCCTCGATCGGTGCCCGGACACCCCGCCCAACTTCAAGGTCAACGCGCAGGGCTGCGTCGAGCAGGCACAGACGGTGACGGTGCTCAGCAATGTGCTGTTCGCGTTCGATTCCTCGGAGTTGACGCCCGCCGCCCACACGATACTCACCAAGGTCGCCAGCGGCCTGCAGCAGCAGGCCAACCTGAGAGTCACGATCGAGGGACACACCGACAGCATGGGAACCGACGCCTACAACCAGAGGCTGTCATTGGCGCGGGCCGATTCGGTACGTGCCTTCCTGATCCGTCAGGGCGTCTCTCCGACCCGGCTGAAGTCGGAGGGCTACGGCGAATCCCGTCCGGTGGGCAGCAATGAGACCGACGACGGCCGCGCGATGAATCGACGCGTGGAATTCCGCGTGGTCACGCGCTAGATCCCGCAGGAGCAGCAAAAAGCCCCGGCATGGCCGGGGCTTTTCTATGTGTCGGAGCCGTCAGACCGTCAGGTACGCCGACACAGCCAGAACACCTGGCTGTTGAGCACGGCCCCCAGGCCGGACAGGGGCGCGAACACCTGCCGCTCGATCGCGAAACCCTCTTCAGCGATGCGGGCGCGCAGCCGGCGATAGTCGAAGCCCAGATGCGACCCGATGTATCCGTCGCGGCTGATGCGCGGAATGCGCTCGGTGCGGCCCAGGAACGCCGCGAATACCGTGCCCAGGCTGGTGCTCTCCTGAGCTTGTCCCGTGGCAACCCGCACGGCGTTCTTGGCCAGTGCGGTCAACCCAATCTCCACCGGCACCGAGATCATCAGCCGGCCCTCCGGAGCAAGCAGCGCGCGGAAATCGACAAAGGCCTGCGCAAGCTGGGGCTGATCCAGATGCTCCATCACCTCCATGCAGGACAGGCGCTCGCAGCGCAGACCCTGCAGTTCCGAACGCCGGGTCAGCAACTGCGCCGGCGTGGCTGTGCGCTCCAGCAGCGCTCGTGCCTGCTCGTTCATCTCCGCCACCGGCTCGTATCCCAAGTAACGGGCCTGCGGATAGGCACGGTGCAGATGACTCAGCAGCAGTGCGTCCCCCGTTCCGTAATCCAGGGTGGTCATGTCTGCTTGCGGTGCCAGCAGCTCGACGGCCACACCGAAGCGTGCACGATGGCTGAGACGCTTGATCAGCGAGGGGTTGTCTACGGTTTGTCGGTCGTAAGCGATCATCTGGAGTCCGGTATCGCCGCTCAATCGGAGCGCGGATGGCGGAAAGGATACGCGGGCAGGCCGGCCGCGTTGACCAGCGTGGCATCCGGGACGGCCGACCAGGCATAGCGCACGGCCCGCGGCTCGGACAGCCCTGGGGCCGTCACCACCACCGTCGTCCCCTCGATCCGGGCCTGTGCGGGCACGAAGCGTCCGTCGCTGCCCGCCAGTTCAAAACCTCGCGGCGCTCGCCCGTCACGGGTACGCAGCCCGGTTGCGTCGCTCCATTGCACGCGCAGACTCGCCCCTTCCGCACGATGGCCGGCGAACATCGGAGGCCGCGCACCACTGGCTGTTGCACGCCCGTAGACCTGCTGCAGTGCCAGCGCCGAGAACCGCTCGCCGACCTCCCGCTTCTGCTCGGGGTGCAGGGCGCCGGCCGGATTCAGGTCCAGCGTGGTGATCAATCCCGTGGCCGGAGTCTGCAGCACGTCCGACTGCACTTCCCAGAATCTGGGCACCAGATCCGGGCGTCGATCGTTGGTGATCACGCTGTAATCCATCGGCGCAACCTGCGCGAGCAGGAAGGGCAGCGCCGGGGCCCGCCAGCTGCGGCGCCAGCCCTCGATCAGCCCGTTCTGCTTGGGCAGGTATGCGCGGCCATCCGGCAGGTTGGATTCCCCCTGGTACCAGAGGATGCCCCGGATCCGCAGGTCGCCGAATGGCGCGACCATGCCGTGATACAACGAAGCGCCCACCGCCATGTGATTGTGCGGATTGCGCTGGCCGGATAATTGCGGCGCGGCGCGGGCCAGATCCTCGGGCGGCATCCAGGGCTCGATGCGCGTTCCGCCCCACGACGCCTGAATCACCCCGACTGGAACCCCGAGCGCCTGATGCAGGCTGCGCGCGAAGTGGTACGCGACGGCCGAGAACTCGCGCACGGTCTCCGGCGAGGCGGCGTACCAGTCCGCGCGCGCGTCTTCCTCAGGCAGTCGCGAGGGCCGCTGCTGAACATTGGCTATACGGACCCCGGGAAAGCGGGCCGCCTGGATGTCAGCGACCCGGCTGATCATGAAATTCATCGGCCAGCCCATGTTCGACTGGCCCGAGGCGAACCACAGCTCTCCGACCGCTACGTTCTGCAGCGCTAGCACCTGAGCGCGCCCGCTGATGCGGAGAGTCAGCCCTTCAGCCGCTTCCCGCGGCGGCAATTCCAGACGCCAGCGACCGGTCGCATCAGCCGTCGTTACCACTGGCGTCCGTCCATCGCTGGCGCTGAGGGTCTCACCCGCGTCCGCCCACCCGCGCAGGACCATGGGCTGCCCACGCTGAAACAGCATGTTGTCGCTGTAAAACGCCGGCAGACGCACCGCAGCCTGAGCCGCGGGAAACGAGCTAGCCGCCAGCAGGAACAGCGCCAGCAGCGCGCGCGGCGACGCAATGTTGATCGGCATCATGAGTCTCTTGAGCTGGGCGCGCTAACCGCCACTGCGCGACGTCCGAAACGGCGCAGCGGGAAGCCCGGCGGCATTGACCAGATTGGAGGTGTAGCGATGGCTCCAGGCATAGCGCACGGCATAAGGCTGTGACACCATCGGGCTGCTGACGAGCACACTCTCCGACTGGATCTGAGCCTGTGCCGGCCGATACTGCAGATCGCGACCCGCAATCTCAAAACCCCGCACGGGCCCGCCATCCCGGGTGCGCAAGCCCGTGGCATGGTCGAACTGGATCTTCATTCCTCCGGCAGTGGCCTCGAAGCTGCGCAGCATCGGTGCCTCGCTAGGACGCGGGCGGCCGTACACCTTGTTCAATGCCATGTCGGCAAAGCGCTCGCCCACCGGCTTCTTCTCGTCCGGATGCAGCTTCAGGTTCGGGTTCAGGTCAAGCGTCGGAATCATGGCCACCTGCGGCAACGTCGTCACGACATCGTTCTGCATCTCCCAGAACGGCGGCAGATAGGATCCGTAATTGGCCTCGTCCAGCGGCGTGATCTGGGCAAAATAGAATGGCAGCTGTGGCTGATTCCAGGCCTTGCGCCAACCGCTGATCAAGGCCTTGAGCTTGTCGCGATACACCGCACCGTCGTTGAGATTGGACTCGCCCTGATACCAGAGAATGCCGCGCACCGGATACTGCGTCAGCGCACTCACCTGGCCGTTGTAGAGCCCCGCCGGCGCCCAGAAGGCCCAGTGAAGATTGGGCACCTGAATGCGGTTGTCGCCGGGAAATCCCATATAGGTCTCGGCAGGAATCCAGGGCTCGATACGGCTGCCACCCCGCGAGGAGTGCACGATGCCAACCGGCACTCCCAGCTCACGCTGCAGCTTCAGGGCGAAGAACACGCAGAGCGCGGAGTAGTCCTTCACGCTGTCGGGGGTGGCCGGATACCACTGCCCATCGACCAGATCCAGCGGGCGCGCTGCAGCGCGCTCCGGTGCATTGTAGATGCGGACCTGTGGATTCGTGGCCGCCGCGATTTCCTTCTCGGCGCCGAGGATCCACAACAGCGGCCAGCCCATGTTCGACTGTCCGGATGCAAACCAGACTTCTCCCACCACCACGTTGGCGAACTGGAGCCGGTTGCTGCTGCCCTGCACGGTGACGGAGAAAGGACGCCCGGGCGCCCGCTGCGGCAACTCCACACGCCAGCGACCGCGCCCATCGGCGACCGTCTCCCGGCGGGTGGTATCCGCCATCACCGCGATCCGCTCGCCGGGGTCTGCGATTCCGTAGAACCGCAGGGGTTGATCCTGCTGCAGCACCATGTGGTCGGAAAACACGCCGGGCATTTCGACCCGCGCCGAAGCGACTCCCACCGCGCCCCACAGCAGCAGCGCGCCCACCATCTTGTACCGCTTCATCATCGTGGAAAGTCCGTTTCTTGCCTGATTGTTTCGGGTCGAGCCGCTGGGCAGGCGCCGCCACAGTGCCGTCTTTGAAACCAGCGGAGCGCGTGCTACTTTGGCACCGTCTGCATTCCCATTACAACGATAGAATCGCGTATGGCCGGCAGCGCCACGACGAGGGGCTTCAATCCGAACATTCATGGTCTGCGCGGCTTTGCCGCGCTGATGGTGTTCGTCTATCACGTCTATCTGGTGGGGCTCGGCACCCAGACCTGGCCCGCAAACTGGCCCCAGTGGCTGAGCTGGATCGGGGCCGTTGGCTGCTACGGGGTGGAGCTTTTCTTCATGATCAGCGGCTACCTGATCACCGAAACCCTCACGCGCAAACACAGCGTCGGCCAGTTCCTGATCGACCGCAGCATCCGCCTGCATCCGGCATTTCTAGGCGTCATCGTGCCGATGTTCGCGGTGGGGATGTTGTTCCGTCTGGAAATGTTTGCGGACACGCCGCCGTGGAGCTGGCCCCTGCATTTCGTCTCCAATGCCTTATTCCTGCCCGGCGTGCTCGAGTTGCCCTCCATCCTGCCGGTGGCGTGGACGCTGTCCTTCGAGCTGGCCTTCTATCTGACCGCAGCGGGGGCTTTTCTGATCGCGCGTCGCGGGCAACAACCGGCCGCGTTTGCACTTTGCATTGCCGTCGGCTTCCTGCTGTTCCCGCGCGCGCCCGGCGTGGTGTTCTTCTTCATCGGCGCCTGCCTGTATCTGTATCGCGATCGACTGCTCGGCGCATTGGCACGCCTGCACCTGCCCGGTCTGTGTCTGCTGTTGTTTCTCGCGCTGTGGCATATCGTCACCGAGGATTACCACCGCACGCGCGCCGATCTGAGCGTGGTGTTCGCGCTGGCCATTCTCGGCAGCGCCTTCAGTGGCTTGCTGCTGTTCAATTCGATCACGCAGGGCATCGGCTGGCTGCCGGCCGTGATGCGCACCCGCGTGATGCAGTTCCTCGGAACGATCAGCTACAGCTTCTATCTGTGGCACGCCGTGGTGATGTACCCGGTCAAGCACGGCCTGATGGCACGGCTGCTGCCCCAAGTGGGCGCTTCGATGACGCTGCTCATCTTCACGGTGATCAGCCTGATCGGTTCGGTCGTGATCTCCTGGCTGAGCTATCGCATCCTGGAAGTCGGCGTCGGCAACTGGCTGCGCAAGCGCCTGGCAAGGGCGCGGCCGACATCCTTGTCGCCGACGGCTCCGACAGGCTGAGCCGCCGACGCCAATGCTGGAGTTCCTTCGCCGTCGCCCGTTCACGGACCTGCTCCGCAGTGTGCTCGGGTACGCCGTCGTGCCCAACCTGGTGCTGGGCCTGATTGCCAGCTACTTCGGTGTCGGCCGGCCGCTGATCAATCTCGATTATCTCGGCATCGCCGTACTCGCCCCGTGGTTGCCGCGCTGGCTGCTCCGACTGGGACTGGGGTTTGCGGTGCTGCTCGATCTCCTGCAAACCGTCGCGCCGACCTACCAGTTCAACATCGGCAAGATCCTGGAGACCACGCAGGACGTCTTCAATCTGTCGCCAGCCTTTGCGGTCCCGATCGCGATCGGCGTCCTGGCGCTGTCAGGGGGCCTCGCATGGTTGATGACGCGACTGGCGCCCGCGCATCGCTGGCAAACCCTGCACGGCCTACTGCTCGGCGTCGCAGCGCTGGGCGCGGATGTTGCGCTGTCACCCAACGCGTTGACCGGCATGGAGCGCGCGGTGACGCAGCTCAACGTTGCGGGATCGCCCGGTCTGTTTTTCCTGATCGAAGCCCGCAGTGCGCTGACCGGAGCGCAGCATGTCGTGATCAGCGCGGCGCCCGAGCGCGCCAGCCAACCGATCGTCGATGCATTGAGCGCCGACGCCCCGCTGCCACGCCACCTGGTCCTGGTGCTGATCGAGTCCTGGGGTCTATATACCGACGATCAGGCCAATGCACTGATCTATGCCCCCTTGAGAGCGCTGGCGCAGCAGCGCGGGGATCTCGAACTGCGTACCGGGGCGGTCGCTTTTCTCGGCTCGACCGTGAATGGTGAACTTCGCGAACTCTGCGGCCTGCGCAGCAGCTCGATCCGGCTGCCCAACCCGGCGATTCCGCTGGACGGCTGCCTGCCGCACGCGTTATCCGTGCGCGGCTATGCGAGCACCGCCATCCACGGCTACCGCGGCAGCATGTTCAACCGGAACAACTGGTATCCGCAGGCCGGCTTTGCCCGGAGCCTGTTTGATCGTGAGTTGAGTCAGGTGCTCGGGCGCGAGTCACGCTGCGGCGCGACATTCCCCGGGGCCTGCGACGGCGACGTGCCGAAAATGATCGGCCAGCAACTGGATGAGGCCGGTACGAGCGCTCAATTCGTCTACTGGCTCACGCTCAATGCACACCTGCCGATCTACGCCACCGACGATCCGCGTGCGCGACTCGACTGCAGCATCAGCTCGATCACCGCATCAGACGAGCAGCAATGCCGGCTGGTCAAGCTGCATCGATTGGTCATGCAGTCACTGGCGGACCTGATGGCCCATCGCCAGGACACGGCGCTGATCGTGGTCGGCGACCACGCTCCGGCCTTCGTCTCCGGCCAGCGGCGGCACAGCCTGTCGGGCACGCAGGTACCCAGCGCCGTGCTGTGGCCGCGCACTGCGATTTCGGCACCTCCGTCGAATCCGCCGCCCCGTTAGCCGGTGCGCCCGCCTGCCGAGCGGAAGATCAGGCCGAATACGCGGTCGATCAGGCGCTGGAGGTGCGGCACCAGATAGCGATTGGCCAGTTTCTCGATGCCGTAGAACAGGAAGAACATCGTCACCAGAAACAACGTGCCGAACCAGAAGATGTGCTCGCGATCCGAGACGTATTCCAGCCAGGGCCGGATCAGCGGCATGTGGAACAGGAACATCGAATAGCTGTAGACACCCACGAAAGCCACGGCAGTCGTCGCCAGACCGACCACGCGCGGCGCACGCTTCATCGTCTGAAACACGCGCGCACCGACCAGGACCGCGAATACGCCCATCCCCATTGCATGGAAGGGATGCAGCCACTCATAGGCAAAGCCGAGCAGACCGATCGCCAGCGCCGCGAAGCCGATCGGATAGGCGTACCGCTCGAATGGGTTCCTGCGTCCGCTCTGCTCGCACCGCTGGGCATGTACCGCAAGGAACACACCGATCGCGAAGTCGCCGATCCGCGCCAGCGGAAATCCGCCCATGGCCAGAGCCGGGTGCCATTCATTGAGCGGTGAAACCTTGATCAGCACCGTGCACAGATAGCCGAGCGCAAGAGACCCCAGCAGCGTCGTATAGGGTCGCGCCAGGGTTGCGCGATACAGAAGCGGGAACGCGAGATACAGAAACATCAACGAGCCGAAGAACCACAGCGCGGAGTTGTAGTTGAACATCGCGTGCGGATGAAACGTATGCAGGAAGGCCGCCTTCAAGCCGAAGGAGACCACGATCTTGATGATCTTGACGAGGCTGTCATGGTGTTCGGCGACTGCCGCAATGAACATCAGGAACAGTGCGATCCAGTACAGCGGCGCCAGCTTGCGCAGGCGTGCATGCATGAACTGCGGGAGCGGTGCCGGCTGCGCATTCTTCATCAGCAGGCCATAGGCGATACCCCAGGCGCTGAGAATGAAGAAAATCGAGACTGCGATCTGCGCGAAATAGCGCAGCACGACCGACCAGACGCTGTACTGCACCGCCTCGGCGCGGATCTTGTCGAACACCAGCGGATCCCAGATCCACATGATGCTATCGATCAGTCCGTACTCCAGACGTACGTAGTGCACGTACACCAACGCGATCATCGCCAGTCCTTTTAGGAAATCCGAAGACTCGCTTAGCGATTTGTTCAACACCCTCTACTCTCCTGATGGCCCGGCACTCATGGGCGGCAACCACCGCTTCAAGGACGGCAGCAGATCCTGTGTGTGTCGCTGCTGGCATTCTTCGGTCAGGTGATAGAGGCTGTCGAAGAAGCAGTTGCGGGGGTACTGCGAGCGATTCGGCAGCTCGATGAACGGCTGGCCCCGGCTCTCGAAGATAGCGCGCACGCGGGCAATGACTTCGTCCGGAATGGTGAACTCGTCCACGGTCTGGGGCAGTCCGCCGATCACAGTCACGCCCTGTTGCCGGGCCCAATCCAGCAGCGCTTCCAGGCGCTGCGTGTAGTAGTAGTGCTGCGGCGCGAAGTTCTCGACGGTGGGCGCCTTCGCAGGCGCGCGCGCAATGATCTCGGCGTAGTCCCTGGCCTGCTCGGCGTTGTGCCCCGTCTCATCACCCCAGGCATTTAGGTTCTGTGCGCCAAACAGGCGCGTGCCGCCGGCCTTGCGTCGTTTGCCGGCCGCTGCCAGGGCCGTCTCTGCGACCGAGGAGACGATATAGGGCAGGTTGAAATAGAACAGCGAGTGGAGCTGCCGCGAGGCGGGCATCTGCAGCAGCGTCTCGCGGTCGTAGGTGAACAGGTAGGCGGCGTCGCGCTGGGTCTCCATGAACGCCTGGCTCCAGAGGTACTGCTCATAGGCCAGCGGGATGTAAACCACATCCCCGCGCTTCAGCAGGGGCTCGAACTTCTCGGCCATCAGGTCCATGCCGACGTCAGCCAGGAACCCGGCGTTGACGCAGGGCGTCCCGGTTTCGCGCTCCGCCAGCGCGCAACTGAGGCCGAACCGGACATTGCTGCCGCCCAGGAAAACCAGCTTCGGCGATGGCAATGCAGCCGCACGTGCCGTCTTCATTTCGAAGTAATCCCGGATCGTGCCGACCGAGAGCGGCTTGTGCAGCAGCAACCCGAACAGCAGCGCGTACAGCACCACCGAAACAGCCATCGCCCCCAGCATGGTCAGCAACAGACGGGGCCGCCCTTCGTCGTCAGCACTTGCCGGCACGGTCGCATTCATGGCGTTTTCCGATCAGAACTGGAAGTACAGGAACTGCGCGGGCACGCCCGCAAAAAGAGCGCCCTGAATCGCGAACGCGAACGTGGGGATCAGCAACAGCACCCGCCGCCTCGGCGTGAGTTGATGCAGATTCCGGCACCCGAATGCCAGCCAGGCGCACAGCGCCAGCATCACCGTCATTTCGGTCAATCCGAGTACGGTGCCGCCTGCCAGATACGGCAGCTGTCGGACGGCGTCGACCGACCCCTTCAAGAAGGGCAGGAAGGCCAGGACCTGGTCCGGCAGCGCCACGCCGTAGGCGCCGAACATCCCCTTCCAGATATCCACGGCGCCCCCGACGGTCTGCGCGCGGAACAGGACCAGGCCCAGGCACCAGGTCAGGAACGTCAGCGCCCAGGCCCCGTAGGTATCCCACCAGGCGCCAAGGCGGATCCCCCGCGCCTCCCGCCAGTTACTCCAGGCCATGTTGAGCATCAGCGCGAGGCCGTGAAGCACGCCGAACACGAAGAAGGTCCACCCCGCGCCGTCGCCGTGCCACAAGCCGCACATGATCATGACGATGAACAGGTTCACCTTCTGCCGCAGCGCCCCCTTGCGATTGCCTCCGAGCGGAATGTAGAGGTACTCGCGCATGAAACGCATCAGCGTGATGTGCCAGCGCCGCCAGAGCTCGGCCATGCTGCGCGACTGGTAGGGCGAGTCGAAGTTATGCGGTAGCTGGATGCCGAACATGCGGGCGATTCCGATCGACATGTCGGCATAGCCGGAGAAATCGAAGTACAGCTGGAAGGTGTAGCCCAGCGCGGCAGCCCAGGCCTCGAACAGGCTCAGATGCTCGCCGGCAGCCACCGCCGCGAAGGCGGGGTCGATGTAGCGTCCCAGCGGATCGGCGATCGCAACCTTCTTGAACAGTCCCAGGAAGAAGATCGGCAGCCCGATGTTGAAGTTGGCGAGACTCGGGCGGAACACCTTCGGATCCGCGAACTGCGGCAACATCTCGCGATGATGGACGATTGGCCCGATGATCAGCTGCGGGAAGAAGGTCACGAACAGGCTGTACCGCAGGAAGCTCGGCTCGCTCTCGCGGGTGCGGTAGGCGTCGACCAGGTAGCCGACCTGCTGGAACGTGTAGAACGATAGTCCCAGCGGCATGATGACGTGGTGCCAGTTCCATCCCAGGTCGAACCACCTGTCCAGGTACGCGTAGCTGGGGTTCGAGTATTTGAATACCAGCAGCGCCGCCACGTTTGCGCAGATGCCCGCAATCAGCATCGCCTTGCGATGACGACCCGAAGCAACGGCACGCGCCAGAAAGAAGTTTCCGAACATGGAGGCCGCAATGACCGAGAGCTGCCAGGGACTCCACCATGCGTAATAGAACAGTGACGCGACCACCAGCCAGCCCAATGCAGCGGCCGTCATCTGCCGCCACCCCAGCAGAAAGAAAACCGCAAGCGTGATCGGCAAGAACACGCAAAGGAATTCAAAGGAGTTGAAAAGCATGGCGGGTCAGAGTCGAGAGATCAGGGATCAGTGCTGGTCGCGGTCTCGCGGCGTCGCTGGCGCACGCGGTCCAGGATCAGGCTGCGCTCGTCCGGCGACAGCAGCTGGTACCAACTCAGCAGCGGCAGGCCTAGCAGCCACACGCCAGCATAGAGGCCTCGCCACATCAGCGGCAGGTCCGCATAGAGCGGCAGGAAGCCGCCGAACAGCACCAGGAATCCAGGAACTGCCTTGCGCAGGGCGGCCGAGACTTCCGGCATGACCCGCGAACTCGCCCACAGCAGGAACAGGAAATCGACCAGGATCTTGGCCAGCCAGACGAGGACGGCGCCCATCAAGCCACACTGGGCGATCGCGACATACAGCGCCGGCACATAGAACGGCATTTCCAGCAGGAACAGTTTCGGCACCCAATCCGGCTTCCCCGAAGCTTGTACCAAAGCGAGCGTGACGAAACTGAAAGCGTTGATCAATACGCCGAGCGCGAACACCTGCAGCAGCGGCCCGCCAACGCGCCCGTGCTCGGCATCGAGCCACAGCTGCAGGATCTCGCCCGCGAATGCGGCGGCCAGGAACGCGGCCGGCGCCACCAGCAGCACCACCGACTTCATGCCCAGCAAGAACAGGCGTCGCGCCGCCGGACGATCAGCGATCAGATGGATGCTCAGCGCCGGGAACAGCACCCCGACCACCGCGACCGTCACCGCCCACAACTTGGTGATCATCTGGTACGGAACCAGGTAGTAGCCAACCAACGCGACCGACACCAGCGTGCCGATCATGAACTGATCGGTATAGGTCAGCAGCGGACCGATGATATTGCCCAGGGTGATCCAGCCGCCAAACAGGAACAGTTCGCGGAACTCCAGCGCGCTCCAGCGCAGCTCACGCAGCAATTCCGGCAGCAGACGCAGGCAGAACCACGCGAACACCAGCGTCGCCACGGCCTTGCCCAGCGCCAGCACCCCCACCAGCACGGCCATGTCACGGGTCCATGGCAGCACCAGCAGGGGCCCGATGAACAGATATAGGCCGTTGGCCAGGCGCACGACGTTCACCAGATCGAAACGCTGGAAGGCCTCCAGAACGCCGCGCAGCACACTGCCGAGAATCACAAAGGGAATGCTCAGCGCCAGCACATAAATCACCTGCAGCGCCTCGCCCTGCAGGTCGGCCGGCACCTTCATGATCTGCGTGACCAGCCGCGGCGCAGCCCCCCAGACCAGCACGGCGCTCAATACCGCAACCAACGTGGCTGCGATCAGAGCGGTGCCAACCAGCGACGTCAGGCTGGGGCGGCGGTTCTCGGCGATGCGCGCGCTGACGATCTTGGTCAACGCCAGGCTCAGCCCCAGATCAAAGATCGTGAAGTACCCGATGAACATCCAGGCCAGCGACAGCAGCCCGAAGCGCGCCTCACCCAGCGCCCCGGCCAGCGGCGGGATCGCCAGCACCGCCGCCAGTGTCGGCAAGCCGACCCCCAGCAGATTCCATACGACATTGCGGGCCAGCAGCCCGCGATGCGTCAGTGCGGAGGCTTCAGTGTGCGCGGCCGCTGCCGGCACGACAGGCATGCTGTACTCGGGATACCGGAGCGGCTATTTGCGCCAGTAGGCGCCTGTCCAGTCGACCGTGTGGATCACCGCGTCGATGCCGTGGTCACGTCGGTAGTCCTCGACCGCCTTCTTGCAACCCTCGAGCGCGTAGTCGTCGATGATGCAGTACCCGCCTTTCGACAGCTTCGGATACAGGGCCTTGAGCGCATCCATCGTCGATTCATACATGTCGCCGTCGAGCCGCATGACCGCGACCTTGTCGATCGGCGCGACCGGCAAGGTATCCTTGAACCATCCCTTGAGAAACACCACGCGTTCGTCAAGCAGCCCGTAACGGCGGAAGTTGTTGCGCACCTGCTCTTCGGAAACGCGCAGGTGGTCAAAGGTGTAATGGATATCGCCCTTGTCATCCGGATACTGCTCGGCGTCCGGCGGCGGCAATCCCTGAAACGAGTCGGCCACAAATACGCGGCGTGTCTTGTCGCCATAAGCCTCGAGGATGCCGCGCATGAAAATGCAGGAGCCGCCGCGCCAGACGCCCGTCTCGATCAGGTCCCCCTCAACGCCATCCCGCAGCACGTCCTCGACGCAGTTCTGGATGTTGTCCAGACGCTTCATGCCGACCATGGTGTCCGCATGCCGCGGCCAGGCCTGGCCCGACTCCCGCATCTCAGGCGTCATTTTTCGATAGACCTCCATGCGCCCCAATGCAGCCGCCTTGGCGATGGTTGCCGCAATCAGCCGCATCGGTTGCCGGCGGAGATTGTTGTAGACCTCGATCGGGTACCCCATGTCCTCCCAGAGGCTGAAGGACAGGGTCTTCTTGAGCAGGTCGAGATAAAGTTGTTGCGTGGTCACGGAAGCGCTCTCGCCGAGTAGTAATAGTTTGAGTAAAGCGCTGTGTACATTACCGAAAGCTTGCAGGTTTGTATGCAGGAGACGGGCTCGTTACAGTGATCGCAATCACCCTGATTGCTCCATCCATGCGCCCCGCCACGATCCTGCCCTCGCGCGCCACCGCTCTCCCTCATCCGCATTCGGCGGGCCCGACATGGGCGACGATGATGCTGGTGACGTGGTGGCTGCTGTGTTTCGTCGACTCGGCGTGGCCGCAGGCGCAAATGGCGGTGTTCGGGCAGTCGGTGTACTTCGGCATGTGGCCGATCCACCTGCTGTATCTGGCCGCCTGCGGCCTAATGATCCTGCGGCAGGGGTTGCCGGCAGTACCGGCCAGTCTGCTGGTCTGGTGGGCCGTGTTTGGCGCCTACCTGACCTTGAGCCTGATCTTTCTGGAAGCGCGTTACCCGGGAAGCTTCGGTGCGCTGGCGACGACCTTCTACCGCTTCTACTTCTTCCTGATGACCATTCCGCTGGCGTTCGCGCTGCAAGGAACGATAGAGAGCCGACAGATCCAGCGGGTGCTGATGCTGCTGTTCGTGCCGCTGGCGGCATTGGGGCTGATCCAACATTTTGATGCCGATCCGATCCTGCCGACAGCGGCGATCAATGGAACCTTTCAAATCTTTGCATGGTGGTTCCAGGGCGACATTCGCGCATTCTCGCTGTTCAACTCGGGCTGGTCCTTCGGTCACTTCTGCGTGTTCGTCGGCACGCTGGCGATCTGGCGCTACCTGTTCTCAGAAGGGGTAGCGCCTTCGTGGACAGCGCTGATCTATCTCGGAGTGGCCGCACTGTGCACGTACTGCGCGCTGACCCGGACGGTGTATCTGGTCGGGCTGGGCAGTCTGTTCGCCACGATATGGCTTGAGCGCGCACGGCGCACCGGCCGATTTGGCGGCGCCTACTGGCTGCCTCCGCTGTTTGCGCTGGGCGGCTTCATGGTTGCGCGCGGCATCAAGGACGTCATGCGATGGATGGGGCTGGGAAACGAAGGCATCTTCAACTCCGGCTCGCTCGATATCCGCCAGGAGGCCTGGAATACCTGGGCTGACGTCTGGCTCGGTCAGGGCCTGTCCAATGCGCTGTTCGGCGCCGCCGTCACGCAGAAGGACTCGGGCCAGTTCTACGGTGAAAGCACGGTGCTGATCGACAACGTCTTCATCGCGATCGGCGTACAGATCGGGCTGGTCGGTGTGCTGATCTGGATGGGATTCATGTGGGTGCTGTGGACCTTCATGCTGCGCGAAGCGCAGCAGCGCAATGAGCCGCTGATCTGGGCCATCGCCGCCGTGTGGTCGACATGGCCGCTGTCGCTGATGTTCGGCTCGGGTGGCAACTACTACCTGCTGTTGCTGATGCTGGCCCTGCTGACCCGCATGCGACTCGGCGGCAACAGCGCCTCGCTAGGGTTGCACCCGGGCAAAGCCGCGCGCTTCCAGGTCGCTCAGCAGGGCCTCGGCCAACAGGCGATGCCCAAGGGCGCCCAGATGCGTGTCGTTGGGCATGAACAGGTCGCGCGCGCCCGCGCGCAGGGCTTCGTCGAACGCCAGATCCACACGCGGCAGCCCCAGTAACGGCTGCTCGGCCAGAATGGGCACGACTGCGGGATAGCGCGTCGGGAATCCCTCAACGTAGGGCCGATACGCACTGAGCTTGTCAGGCACGATCAGCACCACGAAGCGGGTGCGTCCGTCAGCCTCCACGCTGCGTTGCAGCGCCCGCAGCCCGCAGGCTTGTTGACGGAGCTGCACGTCCGACAGGCCGACCTTGATCAGATCGTCGCGATAGACCAGCAGCGTGTCGCTCTGCCGGTTGCTGAACAGATCCGCCCGCGTCATCGGAAACGCGACCGCCCCCAGCCGTCCCGGCCAGACCTGCCGGGTCAGCCAATGCTTGAGGCGATGCCCGCCCAGTGACAGATCGAGGGGCTTGCGCGCCGGCTGCGCCAGCGCCAGGGGCTCCGGCATCGGTTGCGGCGACGGGGGCTGCACTGCCAGCACGGGCAAGGATCCGGGACGCTGTCCCTCGCACCCGCCCTGCGCCTGCAAGGCCACTTGCGTAACCCGTTCCAGCCCCGAAATTGCGCGCTCGGCGAATTCCAGAACGAACAGGCGTGGCGGTGACTGGCGATAGGCCGGCAGCGCCATCACATCCTCGACGGTGAAATCACGCCGGTGCAGGGCGGAGATCGTCCAGCCCGTTTTCACCGCCAGCCAATTGGTCCAGAACGCGCCGGGATCGGTCTGCTCGGCATCGCGGCGCAGGGTCATTGAATCGCCGAGCACCAACACGTCGCTCGACGGCTCGAAACGTTCCGCGAAATACCGGGGCGGCACGAAGCGCTGCTGCGGCTCGCGCCAGCCAAAGGCACTCTCCTGATATCCGCCCAGGCGGGTCAGATCCCCGACATAGGGCTCGGAGGTCAAACCCAGAAAGATGATCGTCGCGCCAGCGCTGACGAAGACCGAGACAATCAGGGCGGCGAACCGGAAATGGCTCATGGTCAGAATTGGAAGTAGAGGAACTCGCTGACATTCGACATGTTCAGCAGGGCGGTGAGCGCCATCAGCGATACCGCGAGTGCCAGCAGCCAGCCGGGCCGCCATAACGGCCAGCGCGTCGGGGCCAGTGGCTCTTCCAGCAAAACCGGGTCAAAGCGAGACAGCAGCTGATAGATATTGGGGGTGAAGAAGGTGATCGCTGCGAGACCGGCCATCCACAGCACGATCTGCGAATTCAGCATCACCGGAGCATTCTCGAACCCGATGTGCAACGTCGAGAATAGTGACGCCAGCGGCGCCAGTGCGCCCTGCCAGTGCAGTGGCAGATTCGCACCGTTCAGGCCCGCCATGCCGGAGGCCATCTGGCCGAAGGTCGCCAGATCGGGCGAACGGAACAGCGTCAGTCCGAAGACCCAGGCCATCAGCGTCAGCGCGCGCGCCAGGCCGTTGTCCCACCAGGCGTACTCGCGAGTGAGTCCCGCAGCCTGACGCAGTTGGGTCCACATGCGATACACCACCATCACCACCCCGTGATAGATGCCGAACACCAGAAAGGTCCACCCGGACCCATGCCAGGCTCCGCACAGGAACATGACGATGAAGACATTGAAGTACTGGCGCGACGGGCTGCCGCGATTGCCGCCTAGCGGGAAATACAGATAGGCCCGCATGAATCGCATGAGTGTGATGTGCCAGCGCCGCCACAGCTCCGCCATGCTCTTCGACTTGTAAGGCGAATCGAAATTGATCGGGAGCTTCAGTCCGACCAACCGCGCAAGCCCGGTCGCCATGTCCGAGTACCCGGAGAAGTCGAAGTACAGCTGCAGGCTGTAGGCGATACCGCCCGCCCAGGCCAGGAAAAAATCGACGTCGTGCCCGGCACCGGCCTCGCGGAAAATCGGATTGGCGTAGTAGGCAATCCCGTCGGCCAGCACGACCTTCTTGAACAGGCCAACCGTGAAGATGGTCAGCCCGATCGCAATATTGGTGGCCTGCGGCGAGAAACGGGGCTTCGCCAGCAGCTGCGGAACCATTTCCTTGTAGTGCACGATCGGCCCCGCGATCAGCTGCGGGAAGAACGTCACAAAGAAGGCGTACTGGACGAAACCCTGATTTCGAACCTCGCCACGATAGACGTCGACCAGATAGGCGATTTTCTGGAACGTGAAGAACGAGATGGCCAGCGGCAGCAGAATAGGTGCGGGATTCCAGGACGTACCCGCGAGCTGATCGATCGTGCCCAGGAAGAAATTGGCGTACTTGAAGTAAGACAGGGCGCCAAGATTGATGGCAATCCCCGTCACCAGCAGCGCGCGACGTCCGACCTGCGCCCGCTCGATGGCCATGCCGACCCCATAGTTAATGGTCATCAGGCCGAGCAGCAGCGGCAGGTAGATCGGATTCCACCAGCCGTAGAAGAAGAGCGAAGCCAGCACCATCCACCACAGTGCGGCACGCCCTCCACCCCAACGGGATACCGTCCAGAAGCCGAGCAACGCAATCGGCAGGAACAACAGTACAAATTCGTAGGAACTGAAAATCAAAGGCTGGCCCCGGCCCGCTGAAATCGATTCTGGTCTTGTAACGCCCGGACATCGCAGGTCGGCGCATGAGAACGCAGTATGCTATCGGCATACCACACTTCTCCGCTCACCTACTTGTCTGCAAGGCATGCCGCACGTCCGAACCTATGCGCTGGTCCTGAACTGGAACGGCTGGGCCGATACTGTACTGTGCCTTGAAAGTCTGTTGCGAAGCGGAGCAGAGGATCTTCGCATCGTGGTCTGGGACAACGGCTCTACGGACGGCTCGGTTGAACGGCTCGTCGAATGGGCGAGCGGCCAGCGGCCCCCGGACCCCCGCCTTCCGCAGGCGCTGCGGGCGCTGGTCAGTCCGCCTGTCCCCAAGCCGCTCCCCGTCTCGGTCATCACCCCCGACACCGCGACTGCCGAGCATCCGCTGGTGGTGATCCGGGGGCGCGACAACCTGGGATATGCCGGTGGAAACAACGCCGCGATGCGCTGGGCGCTCGCCCAAGCGGATTGTGCTTACCTGTGGCTGCTGAACAATGACATCGTGGTCGCCACCGACGCCCATGCGGCAATGCAAGCTGCTGCAAGACAGGACCTCCATGACCGGCCTGTCGGGACTTGGGTCTACTACATGGATGAGCCGGATCGCCTGCAGGCCTGTGGCGGCCAACGCCTGGGGCACCCCCCCCTCGTTTCGCCCCGGTACGTCGATCATCCGGCCGCCATCGACTATCTGGTCGGCGCTTCGATCTTCCTGTCGCGCGCGCGGGCATCGCAACTCGGCTGGCTGAACGAGGACTATTTCCTGAACGCGGAGGATCTGGAATTTACGTATCCGTTCAAGCAAAGGTTCGCCGCCCTGCACCCGGGTGAGCCCGCGTTTCTGGTGGCTGGGCGGGTCTGGCATCGTGAATCGACCACACAGTCACGTGATCGCTACCTGCACACCTACTACTACACCCGCAACTTGCTATATGCGGCCCACAAGCTGGGACGTCTCCAGGGCGCGGTGACGCTGGCCCATGCCGTGGCCCGCCTGGGCTTCGCCGCAGCACGCGGGCATCGCCTCGCGATGCGGGGCATCGCGCGCGGCATCCACGATTGGAGTACCGGCGTGGTGGGGCGCCATTCGCCCGCACGATGACGGTCGATCTGCAGCGCTGGCGCAACACCGCACCGCAGGCAGTACCGCTGCTGTCGATCGTCGTGCCCTACAAGGACTATCCGGTTGCCGACCTGGCACAGGAACTGATCGGTCAGGCAGAGCAGCAATCCCTGCCTGTGGAACTGGTATTCGCCGACGATGGCTCCTCTGAACACAAGCATGCGGCCGACCTGCGTCAGCATTTCGAGCGGGCCGCGATCGCCTGCACCCTGCTCGTCAGCTCTCGGAATGTGGGCCGTGCCGCGATTCGAAACCGCCTGGCACAGGAAGCACGGGGCCCCTACCTGCTGTTTCTGGACGCCGACATGCTGCCCGACTCCGACGACTTTCTGCGTCGCTACCTCGAGCATGCGCTGCAGGGAAAGCTCGACATCGTCTGCGGTGGACGCAGCTATCTGCGGCTGACATCGTGCCGTGAGGACCGGCGGCTGTACCGCTACTTCAGCCAGGTGACCGAGTGCGTCGGCGCCGGGGTCCGCAATCGGCATCCACTGTGGTATTTGCTGACCAACAACCTGATGGTCAGGCGCAGCCTGCTGTTGGAGCATCCTTACAACGAGCGCTACCACGGGTGGGGATTCGAAGATGCCGACTGGGCGCTCCGGCTTCGTCACGCCCATGCGTTGCACATCGACAACACGGCCTCGCACATGGATCTGCCGAGCGAGCAGGAAATGCTGGAGAAGTTCGACGATTCGCGTGCCAACTTCGCGCGTATCCGCCGCGACGTACCGGAGTTCAGGCGCCTGGCGGTCCATCGGGCCGCGTCGCTACTGGTGTGGCAGCCAGTGCCGTCCCGGTGGCTGCGCTGGATGACGAGACGCTTGGTGCTCGCCCGATGGCTCCCGATGCGGGTCCGCTTCCTGAGCGTTCAGGGCTATCGCGCTGCCACCTATACCGCTGTGCTGCGTGCAGAAATGCTCGGCCACCCCTTGCGCTGATCCTGGATACCGCGTTTCAATCCGCGCCCATGACCGATCCATCCGCCTCACCCACCCGCGCCCAGCTGGCCGAGCTGATTGCCGCCCGGCTGAGCGCCGACCTGCCCCGATTGCGCGACGCCTTTATCCACTCGGGCCCCATCCGGCATGTCATCGTCGACAACCTGCTCCCGTCAGCGGTGGCCGAGTCCGTGTATCGCGCCTTCCCCGCTTTCGACAGCATGGTGCGTCATGTCTCGCTGCGCGAGAGCAAGTCGATTGCCGTGCAGATGAATCGCTATGCACCGCTGGCCGAGGAGTCGATCTACGCCTTTCAGGAAGCCGAGGTTGTTCGACTCGTCGGTCAGATCACCGGTCTTCTGGGGTTACAGCCGGATCCTCATCTTTATGCCGGCGGACTCTCGGCCATGAAGGCGCGCGACTATCTCAACCCGCATATCGATAATTCGCACGACAAGGACCGACGCCTCTGGCGTGTGCTGAACCTGCTGTACTACGTCACGCCAGGATGGTCGCCAGACCGTGGCGGCAGTCTGGAGTTGTGGCCGGACGGCCCCGGAACGGCGCCGCGCGTCATTCCGAGCCTGTTCAACCGGCTCGTGATCATGGAGACCCACCAGACTTCATGGCACTCCGTGAATCCGATCTCGGGAGACGGGATTCGCAGCTGCGTCTCGAATTACTACTTTTCGCCTGAGCCGGCACGGGCTGACGACGAGTTCCACATTACGTTCTTCCGCGGTCGACCGGAGAATCGCCTGCAGGACCTGGCGCTGCTCGCCGACGGCTACGCGCGAAGCGGCTTGCGAAAACTGTTTCGCAAGGGCGTTCGCGAGAACCCGCACGTCTACAAGCGATGAATCAACGGCTGGGGCCTTTGGTCGGCGATGCCGACCAGTAGTACTTCTGCATGCTGAAGCGCCGCCGCCAGTTCGGCGGCAGCGATGCCTGGCGCAGGCCCAGCCGGAATCCCAGCAACTTGAGCGCGGTCCGCAGCATCGCCGACGGGACCAACCAGGGTGCGCGTCTCAGCAAGTGCCCCAGTTCGGACCGCACGAATCGCAGTCCTTCGCCACTGGCACCGCCGAACGCCTCGCGGATCCAGGGTTCCTGCGCATGAAAAACCCCGATATCAAAATAGCGCTGGAAATCCTGCCGCCAACCATAGGCATGTGAATGGAAGACGCAGGCGTCGCCAACGTAGGCGATGCGCGCGCCCTCTTGCAGCATCCGGGCCCCCACATACATATCCTCACTCTGGATCACGCGCTCGGGGAATCCGCCCACAGCCTCGAGCACGCGGACCCGATAGGCGCTGAACGAGTTGGACAGAAAGGGGGCCTTGATCCCGTAGCGTCCGGCGTTGCTTGAGTCCACGCAATGAGAGTGGGCCGGATAGTTGAAGAGCCGCGCATGGGCTTCAATAGGGCCGGCAGCGGGCCTGGGAAGCTGTCGGCCATAGGCCACGCCGACCCGCTCATCCTCGAAAGCCGCCAGAAGGCTCTCCAGCGCGTCGGGCGCGGCCAGTATCGCGTCCTGCGTCAGCAAGACGATGACATCAACCTCGGGCGCCAAGCCTGCGGCCCAACGTCGAGTCCCGCCATGATTGAACTCGCCACGTGCAACAGGATGGATTTCGGCGCCGGCACGGCGAGCCAACGCAACGGTGTCATCGCTGGACGCCGAATCAACCACCAGTACCCGCGAGGGTTGTACGGACTGCGCATTCAGCGCGGCCCACCACTGGCTCCACAAGGACCCCGCATTCAGCGTCGGAACGACCAGGGCGAAAGAGGGGCGATCGCGCATCGGCGGGCGTCGGTATCGGAAGGTCGGCGGGGAATCGGGCTTGGATTATGATCACTTCCGACCCACCGGCAAACCACCATGACCGCAGCATCCAAAACCCCGTCCATTCGCTACGGCCTGTCCGATGAGGCTTGGGGCAGCTACGACCAGCGGCTCAGAGACGCGATCCGTCGCAATGGCTTTAAACGCGTCATCGAGATCGGCGGCGGTGCAAACCCGAGTTTTCCAAGCGAAGAAGTGGCCGCGCTGGGGCTCGAGTACACCCTGCTGGACATCTCGGCCGTGGAGTTGGCGAAGGCCCCCGCCGGTTACCACACGCTGTGCCTGGATATCGCGGCACCCCATCCAGAACTCGAGCAAGACCGCTACGACTTCGCGTTCAGCCGCATGTTGGCCGAACATGTCCGCGATGGCGAACAACTCCATCGCAATATTGCACGCTTGCTGCGCCCGGGCGGCCAGGCGATGCATTTCTTCCCGACCATGTGGGCTCCACCGTTCGTGGCCAACCGCCTGCTGCCGGAACGGGCGGCCGACAAGCTGCTCAGCCTGCTGACACCGTCACGTGATCGCTTCCGTCAGGCCAAGTTTCCGGCCTACTACGACTGGTGCAGAGGGCCAAGCTCCCGGCAGATTCGGCGATTCGAGTCCTTGGGGTACGCCGTGCAGGCTTACGATGGCTACTTCGGACACGTTCAGTATTACCAGCATGTGCCGATATTGCGTGATCTTCACCTGCGCTGGAGCCGGTATCTGGCTGCTCATCCTGCGCCAAGTTTGACGAGCTTCGCAGTACTGCATCTGGAAAAGGGGTAAAACCGTATCAATCCGTAGAATTAGGTGAGAAATGTAAGAATTTGGTTCTCATCGCGTGCCGGGGTATGATCGGAACCAAAGGTCCGATTGGGATCTGGGAGATTGTCATCATGAACAAGCGTCTTTTCGGGCTTCGCCAGTGTGCATCGATGCTGGTCATCGCTGCAGCCGGAAGTCTCTACAGCAACGCCGCGCTGGCATGCGCTGAAGCCGCCGCCTCGCCGACAACCGCTGCGACGGCGATTTCTGCCGCGGCCAAGGCCAATGCGGACTCCGCCAACGGTGTTATTGCCTGCCTTGCGGCGGCGATGGACGCTCAGGACTTCCGCGCGGCTATCGCCGGCGCCTCTGCGCAAATTGGTGATCCGGCCCTAGCATTGCTAGTCGTCGAGCTGGGGGCTAATTACCTCTTCGCCCAGGCGGGCCTCATCCCGGATCCGATCGACGAGAACCCGGGGACCGGCGAAGCACCTGCAAGCGGATCCTGAAACAGGAACCGCAGAGCACACGTTGAAGTTCTATCTCGAATAACAGGCTGGTTGGGAACGGGGATTTAGACCATGAAGCGGGTTCACTTTTGCGCTGCACTTATCAGCGCCGTTTCGGCGACGTCTTTTGCTCAGTCGGGCACGCCGCCAGGAGAACCCAGTGGGATCAACTTTGGCGGCGGTCTGTTCCTGAAGCCGGTCCTGGACGCCACCTACCTGTATGACAGCAACCTGTATCGTCAGGACGCCAACGAGACCGACGCACAGGCCAGCGTGATTGCGCCCGGCGTCGCGCTGGAGTATCTGACCGCCGACAACGTTCTGCGCGCCGGCTACCGCGGCGAGTATGCGTTCTACGACACCTCGAGCTCAGACGATTACAGCGACTCCGATCTCTTCCTCGAAGCGCGACTGAATGAGGGCGGGCGTCATCGCATCGCCGTCAACGTCCTGCGCGACGAAGGGCATGATCCTTTCGGCACCGAGCGCACGGAGCTGACCCCGTCGCAGCAGAACCGCGATGTGGACGAGTGGACTGCCACCTCCGCGCGGCTCGCCTACACCTTTGGCGCGCCCTCGGCCACGTTCAACCTCACTTTGTGGGGCGACGGCCTGATGCGTGAGTACGATACCAATCGCGCAGACACGCAGTTCCTTGACCGTGACATCTTCGGTGGCGGCGCCGAGGCCAAGGTCCGAATCAGCCCCCGCACTGGCCTGCTGTTCGACATCCAGCACCACTCCATCGAATACGATTTCGTCCGCGTGGGCCAGACGGCTCGCGATGGTACCGAGTTGCTGGTCCGTGGCGGCTTCCAGTGGTTCGCCTCGGCCAAGACCCTGGGTCGCGTCCGCATTGGTCTGGTCCAGCGTGATTTCGATGCCACCAATCGCGATGACTTCAGTGGCGTCAATTGGGAGGCCGCCATCAGCTACCGCCCGGTCACCTACTCCGAGTTTGTCATCGACACCTCGCGTACCGCGCAGGAAAGCTACTTCGATGGCGCAGACTTCATTGATGTGAGCCGTATTGGTGCCAAGTGGACTCATGGCTGGAGCCCGCGCTTCGAGACCGGCCTTTCGCTTGCTTTTGCACAGTACAGCTTCGAAGGGGCCAACCGTGATGATGATCTGTTGATCGGCGGCTTCTATGGACAATACGAACTGCTCCGCAGCGTCAAGATGCGGGCGGGCGTGGACGGCAGTTCGCGTGACAGCAACGCCGTCGATGCGCAGCTGCGGCCGCTGAACTTTGACCGCTTCGTTCCGTACTTGCGCTTGCAGTTCGCGCTGTAACTTTCTACTGATCTGAGGGTGTACCTGATGAGCCTTCCCCGGCTCGTGGCCGGTCCGTGCGCGCGCCACCGCATACCGTCCCTATTGACGGCGATGCTGATGGGCTTGGCTCTGGTCGGGTGCGGCACCATGGATCGCGCGCCGGCGGACGCGCGGTCCCTCCCCCCCCCTCGGGCGGCGATTGCACCACCGCCGTTGCCACCATCCGCAACCCGCGCCGTCTCGATCCCGCAGGCCCCGGGGGTTGTGCGATCGGCCGCGGTCAATCCCAACGAATACCGCCTTGGGGTTGGCGACAAGATCCGCATCCAGGTTCATGGCGAGGCAGATCTGACCATGGAGTTGACGCTCAGCGAATCCGGCGTCATCAACTACCCCTTCCTCGGCGATCTGCCGGTAGTCGGTCGCAGTGTCAACGATCTGCAGCGGGCGATCGACCGCGGTCTGCGCGGTGACTACCTGGTCAATCCGGACGTCCGCGTCGTCGTGGTGACCTATCGCAATTTCTACATCAACGGCGAAGTGCGTCTGCCCGGCGGCTACCCCTATGTCCCTGGACTGACGGTGCGCCAGGCGGCCACGCTGGCCGGCGGTTTCTCGGAGCGCGCCTCGATGCGCGGCATCTCCGTCTACCGTGAAGCCGATCTGCGAAATAAACTGCCTGCGACTCTCGACACCACGGTTTTCCCCGGCGATACGGTCGTAGTCGAGCAAGGCCTCTTCTGAGGTGGTACGCGTGAACCAAGTTCCCGATCATGCCCCCGGTGTTGCGGCGGCACCTTCGACGCCGATGGCCACCGAGGTCGCGCGCCAGCTCTGGTACGGCCGCTGGCCCATCATCGGCCTCACCACGCTGGCTGTCGGGGCGGGCTTGGCCTACTGCCTGTTGACCAGCCCGGTCTATCAGGCGACGACTTCGCTGCTGATCGAACCGAAGGAGACCAACGTCGTCGAGATCGACAAGGTCTACGAAACGCAGGGCATCGTCCGCGAGTATCACCGCACACAGTACGAGCTGCTGAGCTCGAAGGAGCTGCTGCTCGCGGTCATCCAGACACTGAAGCTCGAGGATCATCCCGCCTACGCCAAACTGCTGGGCAAGGAAGTCGATACGGAACCTTCCTTCTTTGATGGGGTGAAGGCAGCGGTCGACAAGAGCATCGACCTGATCAAGCAGAAGCTGCCACAGGTGCATGCCTGGCTGCGCCTGGATGCCATTGGCGGAACCCCGGGCACCCTCGTGGATGAGCTGCAGGAAGACCTGCAGGTTGATCCGGTTCCCAATACCTACCTGGTGAAGGTGCATTTCAAAGCCGGCGATCCGAAGCTGGCCGCTGATGTTGCCAATGCGGTTGTCGCCGAATACATGCGTCGTGATCGGGCCAACCGTGTGGGCCTTGGCTACGAGGCCGCCGATTGGCTGACGGAACGCGTCGAAGAGTCACGCAAGGCCATGCAGGCCTCGGAACAGGCGCTGCAGCGCTTCCTCGAAAAGGAAGATCTGGTCAATGTCGGCGGGACGCGCGGGCTGGTCGAAACCGAGATCATCGAGCAGAGCCGCAAGCTGCGTGAAGCCCGACAGACGCGCGAGTCGCTGGCCAACGTCTACGCCAAGATCCGTGCGGCCGGAAGCCGCGTCGAGCTGCTCCAGGAAATTCCGGCAATCCAGGAAGACCCGCTGGTTCGCGACACCAAATCCGCTTATCTGTCAGCCAAAGAAGCGCTCGACTCGCTGGGCCCCCGCTATGGCGAGAAGCATCCCACGCGCATCGCAGCGAAGGCGCGTTTCGATGCCGCCGAACGGGCCTATTACGGACAGTTGCGTCTTCGCGCCGAAGGCATTCGCTCCGACTACGAACTCGCCGCCAGCACCGAAGGCGATCTGAAGTCGGTGGTTGATCGCTCCATGTCGCGCATTCAGAACCTGGACCGCAAGGGGTACGATCTGAAGGTATTGGAGCGCGAGGTCGACACCAATCGGGAGTTGTACGAAACCTTCCTGAAGCGTTTCAAGGAAACCCAGGCCACGGCAGACCTTCAGCTGGGCAACGCGCGCGTGATTGACGCGGCGTCCGCGCCCAAGGATCCGTCCTGGCCGCGGATGGGCCTGCTGCTGGTCGGCTCGGCCCTGCTGGGCTTTCTTGGTGGCTGCGGCCTGGTGCTGCTGCGCAACGCGCTCGACAACACCGTTCGTGACAACGATCAGCTGGAAGGCGTGACCGGGCTGCCGATCCTGTGCTCGTTACCGCGCCTGACCGGTGCCAAGGCATCCGCGAGCAAGCTGATCCGACTGGAGCTCGACGACCCCAAGTCGTTGTACTCGGAAGGTATTCGCACGCTGCGTACCAGCATTCTGCTGTCCGACCGCCCGGAGCGCCGCACGCAGCGCATCATGCTGTGCTCGTCCTTGCCGGAAGAAGGCAAGACCTCGATCTCCAGCAATCTGGCCATCGTGCTGGCCGAACGTGAGCGGGTGCTGCTGATCGACACGGACCTGCGCAAGCCGCGCCTCGGCAGCCTGTTCAAGGTCAAGTCGGATCACCCCGGGCTGCCCGAGCTGCTGTCCGGGGAGGCCACGCTGGAACAGACGCTGGTCAGTTTCGAATCCGGCCGTGTCGACCTGCTCCCTGCGGGCCAACCTGGCAAGAATCCACAGGTGCTGCTCGCTTCCGATCGCTTCCGCGAGTTGATGAACGAGCTGGCCAAGCACTACGACCGCATCATCTTCGACACCGCACCCTGCCAGTTGGTCTCGGACACGCTGCTGTTCTCGCGCCACGTCGACGCTGCGATTCTGGTCGCGCGCGCGGAGTCGACGCCTGCCAAGGTTGTGGCTTCCACGGTGCGTCTGTTGCAGCAGGCAGAGGCTCCGCTGCTGGGCGCCGTCCTCAACTACGTCGATGTCCGCCGTGCCCAGGGCACCGAGGGCGGCTATTACTACCGCTACGGCTACTACGGCTAAGTCCGTCAGCGACATGCGTCGCCGCGGGCGGACGTCCGCATTGCTGCTCGCCGTCGCTGCGATCGCGCTGCTGACACTGACGGGTCGGCATCTGCCCCAGGCAACCCCCGGGGCCGCGCTCGCCGCGCGCGGCATCACGCCCACGATCCAGACGCACCCGAACTGGCCTCATGCCTGGCTGCGAGAGGCGCAGCGCCTGGCCGCGGACGGTGAACTCGGCACCCGCTTCGATCAGGCCGTCGCCCGCGCTGTGGAGCTCGGCCGCAGCGAAAGACGGATGCGCCAGCGGCTCGCCTTGCTGGCGCTGCGTCACTGGCAGCAGCTATCTCCGGAAGGTCAGCGTCTTGGCGCGGAGAACCTGCAGTTCGCGCTGCAGACCCAACCTCGCGACGTGCTGGTCACTGCCTTTCAGCTACGGCGCGAGGCCCTGGTCTGCGGTCTGTGGAAGGGCGGCGGGGCCATCGTGGAAGTCTGTGATCAGCAGCGCCAATTGCGAGCGCTCTGCGACCGGCCGGCCCCCACGCGGGAACTGGTCGAGTTCTGCCTCGCGCGCGGCGCCGTTCCCCGTCATCCGCCTCGCTCATGAAGAACCGATCCGAACGCGACCGAGGCCGGCGACCGCAGCTGCTCATCGGACTGCTGCTGGCCCTGCTGGTGGTGCTGCTCCCGCTGCCAGCGGGCAGCAATCGCCCGGAATCGCTGATGCTGCTTCTTTTTGCCGCAGGCTCGATCGGCATCATCAGCGCGGCCGTGCAGCTATTCCTGAACCAGCAGCCTCGCCGCGTCGATGGTGTGCAGACGGCGCTGCTCGTGCTATGGCTGCTGTGGCTCGGCTGGATCAGCCTGCAGCTCGTGCCGGTGCCGGAAGCCCTATTGGCCCGCCTTTCGCCAGCGGCCGCTGCGGCCTACGCCCATGCGGCGGCTTGGCTGGACGCGCCCGTGATCGGCTCACTGTCGGTGGCAAGACCGGACACGCTGCAGTTGGGCTTGCTGAGCCTTGCGTACTTCGTCCTGTTCATCGTGGCCATGCGCCTGCAGGACCGGCGCGCACGTCAACTCGTCATCTATGCAGTCATCCTGTCTGCGGCACTGCAGGCGGCGTTTGGCCTGGCCATGGTCCTGAGCGGCCTCGAGATCGGCCCGTTCGGTCCCAAGGAGCTGTATCGAGGTTCCGCGACGGGGACCTTCGTCAACCGCAATCACTTCGCCGGATTCCTGGAGATCGGCGCGGCGCTGTGCCTGGGCCTGATGATTCCGCACCTGCGGGGCACCAGCCTGCGCAGTGATCGTCTGCGGGTATTGCTGCGCAATCTGCTGGACGGACTGCTGTCGCGAAACTGGGGCATGCGTTTGCTGCTGCTGCTGATGCTGATTGCGCTGATCGCTTCCCGATCCCGCATGGGCAACGTCTCCTTTGCGCTGTCGGTCGCCCTCATCGTGCCGCTCTACCTGATGCTGGTGCCCGGCCCGGGCCGTCTGCGGGTAATCGGTCTGGTGGCATTGATTGCCCTGATCGACATCGGCATCGTCGGCTCCCAACTGGGGCTCGACGAACTGATGCAGCGCTTCAGCGGCGCGGCACTGGCGGGAGAACTGCGCCTCAGCACTTTCGCCGATATCGGCTTGCTGATCCATGAGTGGGGCGTCACAGGCGCCGGACTGGGCAGCTTCGCCTACATCTATCCTGCCGTGCGCTCCGCCGAGGTTTACGCATTCAACGACCATGCGCACAACGACTACGCGCAATTCCTGGTTGAAGCCGGGATTCCGGGACTGACCCTCCTCGCGCTGATCGCGCTGCTGGTCGGCATCCGTGGCATCCAGATCCTGCGCCATCGCCGCAACCCCGATGTCGCGGGGATCGCGTTGGGATGTCTGTTGGCTTTTGTCAGTCTGGCCCTGCACAGCCTGACCGACTTCAACCTTCAGATTCCGGCAAATGCCGCGACGCTGGTCATCCTGATGGGGTTGCTCGCCGGAATCTCGCCCCGGCCGCCGAACAAAAGACGTGCACTCACGCACTCGGACGGCGAGGCGGAAGCGTCCGCAGTGACCGATTCACGCTAGCAGCGACGCCCGAAGGGGCTCGAGTTGTTCCAGCCCATAGCGGTAGCCGCGCTCCACGACCTCATCGAAGCGCTTCCAGTCAAACAGCCCGATCCGGCTGACCGGCATGCGCAGATACAGGTCGGCGCGCGCCGCACGCTGGGCGATGCCCGACTCGCTGGTCAGCGTTGCCGTGCGGTGAATGATCGAGAACAGCCGCGGCCGCTCTCCCTCCGCACGCCAGTTGAACAGGGCCTCGGGATCGGGGCCTTCGATGCCTGGCGCCGCGATACCCCCCTCGGTGCTGACATCGGATGCGATGATCGGCCCCCGCTCCATCGCCTGCATGACATCGGTGGGCAGACTGTTGACGACCGCCCCGTCGGCCAGCAGCTCGCCGCGATATGCCACCGGCGGCGCGACGCCTGGGACGGCCATGCTGGTCGCAATCCACAGATGCAGGGGGCCGCGGTCGTGGACCATCGCTGAACCCCGCGTGAGATTGGTCGATACGCAGAAAAAGGGCGAGCGCAGCGCCTCAATCGTGCGATCCTCGAAAATCTCGTGCAGCCGCTGCACAAAGCGACGTCCTCGGATCAGCGCAACACTGGGGAACACGTAGTCGTTGAGGTAGTTATGGCGGACGAAGGTCTCCCGCGCGATATGCAACTGCTCGTGGTGATCGTAGCCGCAGGCAATCAGTGCGGCGAAGAACGCGCCCATGCTCGAGCCACCGACGACATCCACCGGGATCTGCAGCTCGGCCAGCGCGCGCATCAGGCCGATATGCGCAAATCCACGCGCGCCGCCGCCACCGAGCACCAGGCCGATTCCACGGCCGGTCAACTGTCGCGCCAGACTCGCAAAATCAGGGGCATGATGCGGGCGCACAAAAAAGTGGCTGCGCGCGCGTGCCCGTTCACGCCATTCCAGCACCTGCGACGCGGCAACACCCTCCGGCCGCACCATGACCAGATCCACCGGCGCCCTGGCGCCGCTGGCCTTGAGCTCCTCCAGCATCGCGCTGGCCCTCGGTGACGAGCGCGCATCGACCACCACCAGAATCCGATCCGCCTGCCGCATGCATCGTCGAGCCCAGGGATCGGCCTCGCGGCCGGTCAGGTAGATCAGGTGCTCGTGATCCGCCTCCAGGGCATTCAGGTGTTCCACCAAGCGCTCATTGGCCAGGCCCGCGTCCAGACGGGCGCCCGCTGCGCCGTTCCCCAGCACCGCATCGACCGCCGCGGCATCGATCAGACCGGTCCTGCAGTGTCCGCTCAGCGCAGCGACCAGTTGTTCGGCCACGCTGCGCACCTCCACATCGCTACAGGCCGCGACCACCGCGACGTTGCGGATGCGGCGAACCGACTCCAGGCGCTGCACGCGCTGATTGCTGCGCAGCCGGCGAATGATCATCCGCGTGATCTGCAGCAGCGCATCCGGGTGGGACTGGACCAGCGCGTGCAGCTGATCGGTCGGGATGCGGATCAGCAGGCTGTCCCGCAGGGCGTGTACGGCCGTCGTGCGCAGCTCGCCGGACAGTGCGCTGATCTCGCCGATCGGCTCCAGCCGCGCAATCTGCCCGGCGACACTGCCATCGGCGCGCACCGCCGCGAGCCGCCCCGTGGCCACGATGTAGATGCTGTCCGACTTCGCGCCAGGCTCGAACAGGATCTGCCCGCTGGCGATCTCGACACGCTCGACGCACCCCGCAAGCAGATCGAGTGCTGCGGGCGATAACCCGGCCAACAGCGGGCATTGTGCGAGGACGTCCCGATTTTCCATGGTGTGATCGCAGTCTAGCCGGACCGCAGCAGGGCCGCGCATGCCATCATGCTGGCATGCGCTGGATCTGCTGCCTGCTGATGCTGTCGTTCACGCTGCCAGCCGCAGCGCTATCCCGGATCGAACTGTCGATCGGTCGCATCGAGGCAGCCGTCGGGCAGGCGCGCGACCTGCGCGTCGACTGGCACCTGCGGCAGGGTCACGTCACCGTGCAGGCTCAGGCGCGGCTGCCGACCACCACGCCGATCGATCTTTCCCTGCGCGGGCAGTGCGGGCAGCTGCGCACCGATCCCGGCCTGCACTGCACCGCCGCCTCGCTCCAGGCGCGCAGCCCCGCCTACGGACGGATCGAGGCGACCTTTGACCTGAGCCTCACCGCCCTCGATCGCTGGACGCTGGCGCTGCACCAGGCGACCGCACACGTGGACTACAACGCCCCCGACGGCCGCGTGGCCGGCGAGGGCCTGCGCTTGCGCGGATCTGGCCGCGCCCGCCGCGACACCCGCGGGTATTCGCTGCAGCTGAGCGTCGAGGCCCCCTCGGGCCAGGCCTATGTCGAGCCGGTATTTCTGGATCTGCAGGCAGCGCCGCTGCGGCTGCAGACGCAGCTGCAGTGGCGCGGACGCGGGCACCCGCTGCACCTGTCGCAGGTCGAATTTGAACAGGCTGGTCTCGGACGACTGCAGCTCCGCGGCGCGATCGAAAACCCTGCGGCCCCCGCCGCGCGCCATCGGCTGCAGGCTTCGCTGGAGACCCCGGCACTCGATCGACTGGTCGCGACGTACGTGACACCGCTGCTGGCCGGTACCCGCCTCCAGGATCTCGCGATGACGGGGCGCGCGCAGGCGCAGATCCATCTGCAGGATCGCAGCGTGCGCTCGCTGGACCTCGAAATGGTCGATACACGGGTGGACAGCTCCCGGCTGGGGCTGATGCTGGAAGGGGTCGCCGGCACGGTCCACTGGCACGCGGAAGGGAAGAGCTCACCCTCGCAGCTGGGCTGGCAGAGCGGTCGCGTGGTGAATCTGCCGCTGGGCGGCACCCGCCTGCGCTTCCAGACGCAAGGCCGCGCCCTGCGCGTGCTCGAACCGGTTCGCATCCCGGTGCTGGACGGCGCGCTGCGGATCCAGACGCTGGCGCTGCAGGCCATCGGCACCGACAACCCGGCTGCCGCCTTCGAAGCCGATCTCGACCCCATTGACCTGAGCCTGCTGGGCCGCAGTCTGGGCTGGCCCGAGTTCGGGGGTCGCATCTCCGGACACCTGCCGGGTCTGCGCCTGCAGAACCGCGAGCTGTCGCTGGACGGTGCGCTGACGGCGCAGGTCTTCGATGGCGAGATCACCATCGACGGCGTGCGCATCCTCGACCCCTTCGGCGTGTTGCCGCGGGTGCGCGCCGAGCTGCGCCTGCGCCGCCTGGATCTGGAGACCATCACCCGGGCGTTCTCGTTCGGCCGCATCACCGGCCGGCTCGACGGCGATATCCGCGAGCTGCGTCTGCTCGGCTGGGCGCCGGTGGCGATGCAGGCTCGTCTCTACAGCACGCCCGGCGATCGCGCCTCCCGGCGCATCTCGCAACGTGCGATCGACAATATCTCCTCGATCGGCGGCGGCCCCACCGGCGTGTTGTCCCGCGGCGCCCTGAGCCTGTTCGAGGATTTCGCGTATGCGCGCATGGGCTGGAGCTGCAAGCTCGCCGACGGCATCTGTCACATGGATGGTATTGCGCCGGCGCCCGACAGCCGGGATGGGCAGGCGGGGTACATCCTTGTCGAAGGCCGCTGGCTGCCGAGAATCGACGTCATCGGTTACACCCGGTCCGTGAACTGGACCCGCTTCATCAACCAGATAGGTGCCGTCCGCAACGCTCAGGGCGTCGAGGTGCGTTGAGTTCACGCGGGATTCAGTCGCCCGCGTTAGCGTCGGGCCTATACTGTCGCCCGCAACCAGCGCGCACGATTTTTAGGGAGCAATCATGAAAACCTGGCTGTCCGCCTCATTGCTGTGTGCCGTTGCAGTGCTCACGGCCTGCGTCACGATCAACGTCTACTTCCCGGCCGCCGCAGCGGAGAAGGCTGCGGACCGCATCATCGACGACGTCTGGGGCGCTCAGCCTCAGGCCCCCGCGCAAAGCCCGCCCGTGGTACCGACGTCCAGCCTGCAGCCCGCACGGCTGCTGGTCTGGGTGCTGGATGCCCTGATCCCCGCCGCGCACGCCCAGCAGACGCCGAATCTGGACCTGTCATCGCCGGAGATCGCACGCCTCAAGGCACAGATGGAGAACCGCTTCCCGGAACTCAAACCGCACCTCGACAGCGGGGTGGTCGGCCTGACGATCGACGGCGATGTCACGATCCGTGATCCCGCTGCCGTACCGCTGGCCAGCCGCAATGCCGTGCGTGGGGTCGTGGCCAACGAGAATGCCGATCGCGCTGCGCTCTACCGCGAGATCGCACGGGCCAACGAACAGCCGCAGTGGGAGCCGCAGATCCGCAGCGTGTTTGCGAGTCGCTGGATCGCCAAGGCGGCCGCGGGCTGGTGGTATCAGGACGCCAACGGCGCCTGGAAGCAGAAATAGCAGCCCTGCCGCGTTTCAGGACCCACAATGGAAGCCGGCGCATGCGCCGGCTTCTTCAATTGCGGAGCAGTATTCAGCCCGGCGCCGGGGCCGGCGAACTCCAGCCGCAGGACAATCCCTGGTTCTGCTCCTTGAGGTACGCCATCAGGGGCGCGAAGTACTCGATCAGCGCCGTGCCGTCCATCTGGCGCGTGCCAGTCAGCATCGCCAGCGTCTCCGGCCAGGGCTTTGACGCCCCCTCGGACAGCATCGCCATCAGCCGTTTGCCGGCCTCCGCGTTGCCGTAGATGTCGCAGTCGTGCAACGGCCCTTGGTAGCCCGCCGCATCACACAGCGCCTTCTGGAACTGGAACTGCAGCACGAAGGCCAGAAAGTAGCGCGTGTACGGCGTATTGCCCGGGATGTGGTACTTCGCGCCCGGATCGAAATCGGCCTCGCTGCGGGCCAGCGGCGGACTGACGCCCTGATACTGCGCGCGAAGATCCCACCACCCGGTGTTGTAGGCGTCCGGCTGGATCTCGCCGGCAAACACCTTCCAGCGCCACTGATCCACCAGCTTGCCCCACGGCAGGAACGTGATCTTGTCCAGCGCCAGCTTCATCTGCGAGTTGATCATGGCTCTGGGATCGACCTTCTGCGCCGGCACCAGACCGATCTTGTGCAGGTGCGCCGGCGTCAGCGACAGCGTGATCGTGTCGCCGATCGCCTCATGGAAACCGTCGTGCGCACCACTCTGGAACAGCGGCGGCAGCTGGTTGTACATCAGGTAGTAATAGATATGGCCCAGCTCGTGATGGATCGTCGACAGCTGGTCCTCATCCGGCTCGATGCATTGCTTGATGCGCACATCGCCCTGCATGTTCATGTCCCAGGCGCTCGCATGGCAGACCACATCACGATCGCGCGGCTGGACCAGCAGCGACTTCTGGTAGAACGACTCCGGCAGCTGGGGCATGCCCAGCGAGGTGTAGAAATCCTCGGCGACTTTCGTCATCTTCAGCGCCTGGGCGGCATCGGCCTTGTGCTCGAGTTCCGCGAGATCGCGGGCTGTCGGCGTGCCCTTGAACGCCGACACCAGCTTCCGGTACTCGGCATCGCGCTGGGCCTTCAGTGTGCGGGTCACGTCCAGCGAACCGACCCCTTTGTAGGGCTCGACCACCGGGTAGATGTTGCTCCACTGCTGCGCCCACATGTTGCCCAGCAGGTGCGCTGGAATCAGGCCGTCCTTCGGCACCACAGCGTCGCCATACTGCTGGTTGAGCTTGGCCCGCACATGGCAATGCAGGGCCTCATACAACGGCTTGACCTGTCCCCACAGGCGCTCGACATCCTGCTCGAAGGCCGCCGGCGACATGTCGTACCCCGCACGCCACATCTCCCCCAGATTGGCGAAACCCAGCTCGCCGGCGCCTTCGTTGGTCAGCTCGACGAAGCGCTGATAGTCCGTCTTGATCGGCCTGGAGGTTGCATGCCAACCGGCCCAGGCCTCTGCACGCGCCTCAGGGCTGGCCTTGGGGTCGTTCAGGATCTTCTCGATCTCTTGGAGGCTCAGGCAGTCCTTGCCGTCCGGGCACCATTTGCCGGACCCGTAGTTGGCTTCCATCTTCGACAGGATTTTCGCGAGCTCCGCACGCTTCGTGGCATCGCTGGGCGCGGGATTGGCCGTCGAGAGCTTCAACGCCAGCATGCCGCGCTGCGTCGCGGGCGACATCTCGACGCCGTTGAATGCCTTGGCTGCCTGCAGCTTGCCGGACAGATATTCCAGCCATTGCTCGTTGGCGGCGGAGGCCAGCATCTGCGTGTCATCGGTGATGTAAGTCGCCTGGGCCCACTGCGCTGCGCTCAGATACGGCAGCTTCTTGCGGTAGTCGTCGTTGACCGACGCGACGAAAGCATCCGCATCAGCGGCCGTGCGTGCAGCAGCGGGCGCGGCGCCATCGTCCGTGGCCTCGCGCGCGCCACAAGCCGCGAGCAGCACCGCGGCGATCGTGAGAGGGAACAAACGAAGCAAGGAATTCGACATGGCAGCTCTCGGTTAATGGATCTCGCCCATCCAGCGGCGAATCGGACGCGTGAACATCAGCAGGATCAGGCCAGCGCCGGCCGTGGTCATGAAAACAAACAGGAAGCGATCAGGCAGCTCGGCCACGCTGCCCTCGTCGGCCAGATGGCCGGCCAGCAGCCCGGCGATCAGGTGGCCCAGCGCCGAAGCCGTGAACCAGGTGCCGAACATCTGGCCCTGATAGCGTTTCGGCGACAGCCGGTTGACCGCAGCCAACCCGACCGGCGACAGACAGAGCTCGCCCGTGGTGTGGAACAGATAGGTCAGGATCAGCCAGGTCGGCGCCACCTTCTCGCCCGCCACGACGTATAGCGAGGCGAAGTACAGAACGATGAAGCCAATCCCCATCTGGATCAGGCCCAGGGAGAACTTCACCGGCGTCGACGGATTCAGATTGCGTCGCCCAAGGTTGACCCAGAGGGCCGCGAAGAAGGGCGACAGGAGGATGATGAACAGCGGATTGACCGACTGCAGCCAGGACGCCGGCATCTCCCAGCCGAAGATCACGCGGTCGGTGTGATCCTGCGCGAACAGGTTGAAGCTGGAACCCGCCTGCTCGAAGCCGCTCCAGAACATGGCGGCGCCGACGAACAGCACCGCGATGACGCCGATCCGCCGACGCTCGGCGGCGTCAAGCCCGCCGAAGAAGATGACGTAGCCGAAGTAGGCGGCCGCCGTTGCCACAATGAAGACGCCCGTACCCTGCGCCAGACGCAGTGCATCGATGGCAAACCACCCGGCCAGCGCCGTCCCGACCACCAGCGCCAGCACCCCGAGGAACAAGCCCACGGCGGCCCAGCCGCGTTGGCGGGTTTGGGCGTCGCGCGCGGCATTCCCGGTCGATACGGGGCGAGTCCCGACCTCGCCCAGGTAGGCGCCATACCAGCGGTACTGGATCACGCCCAGCACCATGAAGATGCCCGCCGCGCCGAAGCCGTAGTGCCAGCCGATCTTCTCGCCGAGATAGCCGCAAATGAGCTGGCCGACAAAGGCGCCGGTGTTGATGCCCATGTAGAAGATCGAGTAACCGGCATCGCGACGGGCGCCGGCATCCGGACCGTAGAGCTCGCCGACCATCGCGCTGACGTTCGGCTTCAGCAGACCTGTCCCCAGCGCGATCAGGATCAGCCCGATGAAGAACGTCGCCTGGCTAGGAATCGCCATCGCGAAATGGCCGCTGGCGATGATCAGCCCGCCCCAGAACACGGCGTTGCGCTGGCCGATCAGACGATCGGCGATCCACCCGCCGGGCAGCGACGCCAGATACACCGCCGAGGTATAGAGCCCGTAGACCGCCGTCGCGACCTCGCGGGACAACCCCAGCCCCGGATTGTTGCCTTCGACCGCCGCGACCATCGCCAGCACCAGGATCGCGCGCATGCCGTAGAAGGAGAATCGCTCCCACATCTCGGTCAAGAACAGCGTCGCGAGGCCGCGCGGATGGCCGGCCCAGGTCTTTTCGGTCATGCGATTCCCTCGTTCGCGCCTGGCGCGTCGTGATGCGGCAACCCTGCCGCAGACTTCGGCGACGCGTCAACGGCGCGCAGGCGGGGCCTTCGCACTATGCCGGCTGCACGCCGCGACCCACATCCGGGAATCTCCTCAGCCGATCACCCGCGCCACCAGCTGCCAAGCCCCATACAGCGCCAGCGGAATCGCCAACAGCGCCAGCGCCGCCAGACCATAGCCGACCCAGGACGACCGTGACCGGGAGCCGCGCCCCTCGAGCTGATCGAGGTGCGCGACCAGCAGGCGGGCGTTGCGGCGATTGGCCTTGAAGGCCAGATCTGCAATATCGCCAACCACCGGAATGACGCCGGCAAGCGCGTCGAGTGCGATGTTGCCGGCCATCCGCAGCAGCAGTGCCGAAGGCGCGCCCGCCCGCGCCCCTTCCACCAGGAACCAGGCGCCGAGCACCAGGCCGATGAGGTCGCCAACGCCGGGGATCAGGCCGATGACGGCATCGAGCCCGACGCGCCATCGGGTCCCGGGAATCCCGACCGCACTGTCCAGCAGTGTGGCCAGGCGTTCGCTGCGGCGGCGCACTGCGGCGGTGCGTTCGGAAGACAGGGGGTTCTGCTGCATATGTGACGGGGTTCCTGAGCTACACTGCCGCCAGTTTCACATGATCAGCGGTCATACAACGACATCCGCTCACCCCGACAACCCCGGGGGGCAAGGGTCGAGGGTTCGGGGATGAATAACGAGGGAGTCGCATGCGCGCCTTGCTGAACAGCGCCTTGTTCGGTCTGGTCTATTGGATCTTCCGGCCGTTCAACGGACTCATCCGCTATCGCACCGGACCCCAGCCGCTGCGGGAAGGGTTGAAGATCGACCCGACCAAGCCGGTGGTTTTCATCCTCGCGGCACGCTCCTGGGTCGATCTCTTCGTCCTGGACCGCATCTGCAAGGACCTCGTCCTGCCGCGCCCTAGCCGCACCGGCTCCAACTTTCCCACCGTGGACCGTGCGGCCGTGGTCTACATGGACGCGCTGCTGGAAACACGCCGGCATGCCACCGAGCTGACACGGCTGATCGAGACCGGCATCGCGACCAAGTCCTTCGATGCCCAGCTGATCCCGGTGTCGATTTTCTGGGGCCGCGATCCTGGCAAGGAAACCAGTCTGTGGAAGCTGCTGTTCGCCGACAACATCCAGGCCGGCCGCGTGCAGAAGCTGTTCATCATGCTGTTCAACGGCCGCAATGTCTTCGCCAACTTCGGCCTGCCGTTCTCGTTCCGCGAGTACGTCGATAAGGTGCCGGATGCGACGCTCTCGATCCGCAAGCTCACGCGCGTCCTGCACTTCCATTTCCTGCGCGCCCGGACCGCGGCACTGGGACCGACGCTGCTCAGTCGTCAGGTCGTCATCGACGGGCTGCTGGCCTCCAGCACGGTGCGCCAGGCCATCGACCACAGCGCCGGCCGCGGCGGCATGACCCTGGACAAGGCTCGCGCCTACGCCCGCAAATGCGCGGACGAGATCGCCGCCAACTATTCCACCGCCAGCATCAACTTCCTGGAGCGATTCCTGGGCCTGGTGGTGTTCAAGCGCGTGTTCAGCGGCATCGACGTGCGTGGGCTGGACCGGGTGCGCGACTGGGCCCAGCAGGGCTATGAGCTGATCTACATGCCCTCGCACCGCAGCCATGCGGACTACCTGCTGGCATCGTACTCGCTGTACCAGGCAGGACTGGTTCCGCCGCACATCGCCGCCGGCGTGAACCTCAACTTCTGGCCCGTCGGCGGTCTGCTGCGCCGCTGCGGTGCCTTCTACCTGCGCCGCAGCTTCTCCGGCGATGCGATCTACACCGCCGTGTTTCGCGCCTATGTCGACGCGCTGATCCAGCGCGGCTACGCCATCGAATTCTTCCCGGAAGGCGGACGCTCGCGCACCGGACGCCTGCTGGCGCCCAAGACCGGCATGCTGTCGATGGTCGCAGAAGCCGGACTCAAGCAGCGCTCGCGCAAGGTCGCGATCGTGCCCGTATTCATCGGCTACGACCGCCCCTGGGAGGTCAACAGCTATGCCAAGGAACTGCGCGGCGCCAAGAAGCAGAAGGAATCCGCCGAAGGCCTGCTCAAGGCCGGCAAGATTCTCGGCAAATCCTATGGCAAGGCCTATCTGAACTTCGGCGAGGCGCTCGTCCTGCAGGACTATGCAGACCAGCACCTGCCGGGCTGGCGCGACCGTTTCGCAGCCGACATGGACGACCCGCCGGCGGGCTTCAAGGGCTTTGTCGCACAGCTGGCGCTGGAAAATACCCGACGCATCAATGCGGCCGCGGTCGCAAGCCCGACGGGCCTGGCCGCCATTGCCCTGCTGTCCTCACCGCAGCGCGTGGTTTCGCATGACGAGCTGGTGGAACAGATCGGGCACCTGGTCTGGCTGCTCAAGGGGCAGCCCTACAGCGAACACCAGTACATCCCGGAAGCAGCGCCGCGTGCCATCGTCGAGTGGAGCGCCCCGATCGCCCGCATCGTGCGCGTTCCGCATCCCTGGGGCGATCTGCACGGCATCGCCGACCGCGACGCCGTGGCCCTCACCTACAACCGCAACAACATCCAGCACCTGTTTGCGCTGCCCTCGCTGATCGCCAATTTCTTCCGTACGCGGCTCTGGCTGCCGGAAGACGTGATCGTGATGGGGGTACGAGCGCTCTATCCCTTCCTGCGCACCGAATTCTTCCTGCGCTGGCAACCCGAAGAGATCGAGGGCGTGACCCAGACCTGGGTCGAAGTCATGGTGCAGCTGGGGTTGCTGGCCCGCGAAGGCGACCGCCTGCGCCGCCCCAATGCGGACCAGCCGGCGTTCTCGACACTGGCCATGCTGGGCCGGGTGCTCGGCGAAACCCTGGAGCGCTACTGCATGACCGCGCTGCTGCTCGCCGAGGAGCGCCGCACCCAGCAGGACCTGAAGCGGGAGCGCTTCGAGGAGGACTGCCGCCTGCTCGCCGAGCGCATGGCGATCCTGACCGGCCGCGACGCACCGGAATTCTTCGACAAGGCGCTGTTCAAGGGGTATCTGAACACCCTGATCGAGATCGGCCTGGTCACCGAGACCAGCGACCGCGTACTGACCGTGGACGCGCGCATCGACAAGATCGCCGAACGCTCGCAGGAGCTGCTGTCGGACGAGACCCGGCAGATGCTGTTGCAGCTGCTGTCGCGGCGCAAACTTTCCGAGCCAGCCCTCCCGGCCGAGCCCCCCCTTTCGGCCGGATAAGTCGCTATATAATCCAGCGGTCGGGGGGCCTTGCCCCTCTTTTTCTTTCCCCGAGGAACCATGAACAAGCCTTTCCGCATGCTGGCCATCGTGCTCGCTGCCGCCAGCCTGGCCACCGCGTGCAACAAGCAGGACGGCGACAGCGCCGCAACCGCTGGCGCGCTCGAATCCGATGCGCAGAAGTTCGGCTACGCCATCGGCGTGGACCTCGGCCGCTCGCTGCAGCCGGTCAAGCAGGACGTCGACGTCGAGGCCCTCAAGGCCGGTCTGGACGACTCCTTCAGCGGCGGCACGCCGAAGCTCGACGACGCGGCGCGCGAAGAGATCAAGAACACCGTCGCCAAGAAGATGCAGGAGCGCCAGCTGCAGGAGCGCACCGCGCAGGCCGACAAGGCCAAGGGCGAAGGCGAGAAGTTCCTCGCCGAGAACGGCAAGAAGGAAGGCGTGAAGACGACCGCCTCCGGCCTGCAGTACGAAGTGCTCACCGAAGGCAAAGGCACCAAGCCGACGGCCGCCGATCGCGTCACCGTGCACTACAAGGGCACGCTGCTGAACGGCGAGGAGTTCGACAGCTCCTACTCGCGTGGCCAGCCGGTCACCTTCCCGCTCGCCAACGTCATCCCGGGCTGGACCGAAGGCGTGCAGCTGATGACGCCGGGCTCGAAGTACAAGTTCGTGATCCCGTCGGAACTCGCCTACGGCGAGCGCGGCGCCGGCGTGAAGATCGGCCCCAACGAGACCCTGGTGTTCGAAGTCGAACTGATCTCGGTCGAGAAGGGCGAAGCGGCGAAGTAAGCCCTTTTGCTGCCGGTACCGGTCCAACGGCCCGCCTCGTGCGGGCCGTTGCTTTTGGTGCCGCCCGCGCACGCCGGATCGGGCC
>JBEIOK010000205.1:0-4525 GCA_040377605.1 Nevskiaceae bacterium
GGCCATCGCCGAAATCCTGCGCGTCGGCCGCACGGGCATCGTCACCTTCCCCAACTTCGGCCACTGGCGCGTGCGCGCGGCGCTGGCCATGGGCCGGATGCCGGTGACGCCGGCACTGCCCGAACGCTGGTACGACACCCCTAACATCCATCTGTGCACGGTGCAGGACTTCGAAGGCCTGTGCCACCAGCGCGGCTGGAGCGTCACCGACCGCCGGCTGCTGGACCGCTCGCATCGGGAAGGCCTGCGCATCCGCATCGCACCCAATCTGTTCAGCGAAGTCGCGATGTACATGCTCAAGGCCCCCGCCATTGCAGGCCTGACGACATGATCCGCGCCCGATCCTGGATCGCGGCGCTCGGCGCGCTGCTGCTGAGCCTCGGCGCCCACGCCGAGCAGTTCCTGGACCAGGGCGACTACCGCATCCATTACAACGCCCTCAACACCACAGCCCTGACCCCGGACGTGGCGCGCCGCTTTGGTGTCACCCGCTCGCGGCAGGAAGCGCTGCTGGTGCTGAGCCCGCAACGCCGCGACGAGCAGGGCCACTACCGCCCGGTGCCGGCGCAGGGGGAAGGTCGTGCCCGCAGCCTGCTGGGGCATGTCACGCCCCTGAAGCTGCGCCCGGTGCGCGAGGGTGACGCCCACTATCTGGTGGCGAGCTTCGACGTGCTGGACGGCGAATTCCTGAATCTGGAACTCAAGGTGCTGCCGGCCGGCGCCAACGCACCGATCGCGCTGTCGTTCAAGCAGCAGTTCTATCGCGACTGAGGGGCGGGTCCCGCGGTCTGCACCAGCAGTTCGCCGATGCGCCGATCCTTCTGCGTCCACAGCTCGGCGACCCAACGCTGGAAGCGCTCGCGGAACACCGCATCGGATTCGTAGTCGCCGACATAGAACTCGTGAGGGATGCGCAGCTCGCGCACCTCGACCACGACATGGCGCATGCGACCGCACATGAAATCCCAGAAGCCGCGCGCGCCATCCGGGTAGACGATCGTCACATCCAGCAGCGAATTGAGCTGCTCGCCCAGCGCCGATACCGCGAAGGCAAAGCCACCGGCCTTGGGCTTGAGCAGATGCCGGTAGGGGGATTGCTGCTGCGCCTGCTTGGCCTTGGTAAAGCGGGTGCCCTCGAGAAAATTCAGGATCATCACCGGCTGGTTGCGATACTTCTCGCAGGCGCGGCGCGTGGTTTCGAGGTCGGTACCGCGCAGTTCCGGATGCTTTTCCAGCTGCTCACGGGAATAGCGCTTCATGAACGGGTAGTCGAGCCCCCACCAGGCGAGCCCCAGGATGGGGACCCAGATCAATTCCTGCTTCAGGAAGAACTTGAAGAACGGCGCCTTGCGACCAAACGCCGTCATCAGCACGAAGATGTCATTCCAGGTCTGATGATTGCAGCAGACCAGATACTGTCCGTCGGCCCGCAGCGGCGCATGAATGCGGATATCCCACTGGGTGCGCATGAACACCCGCCCCATCAGCGCGTTGCACATCGCCCAGCTCTGTGCGAACCAGGCGGTCAGGCGGGACATCATCTCGCGCGCGCGGCCCGGCGGGGCCACCAGCTTCAGCAGGATCGCGAGATACACCGGCACCGCCCAGAACACGGTGTTGGCAGCAAACAGCAGGGCGATCAGGACGCCATGCAAGGGAGCCGGCAGGCGGTGAAACATGTCAGTCGGTCACTCGGGGGAGAAGCACGAATGGTAGCCGCGTCGACGGCGCAGGCACAGGGGGCGCCCCTACTCGCCGGAGTGTGCTGACCAATGGATGTGGGTGATCTGCCAGCGACCCTCGATGTGCCGCAGCAGCATCGTCTCGGTGGAGCGCAGGTCTATCGCCTGGGGCCCCACCTGCCCGCTGACACGGGCCTGCGTCGTCACCCAGGCGCGTCCCAGTTGGTTGCCGCTGTCGCGCTGCAGGATCTCGCGCCGCGTCGCGGCGGCGAACACCATGTCGCTCGACAGCTGCCCGTTGGCGTACGCCTCACGCGAGCGCTCGACGTAGCCCTGCTCGAACAGCAGCAGATCCGGCACCAGGTGCAGCAGCGCGCCCTCGCGCCAGCCCGCTGCGAGATTCTGGTGGAAATCATCGACGACCTGCTCCGGCTGCAGCGCAACCGCACGGCTGCGCAGTGCCTCGACACGGGAGTCCGCCGGCGCCGGTGCCGGCGCCGGCGGCTGGGCCTGCGACACGCCGACCTGCATCAGCAGCACGACTGCGAGCAGGGTCCTCATGGCGAGGCCAGCGTGACGCGCAAACGGCCCGTCTGGTCGTACACCTGGAGGGTCTGCCACGCTGCATCCCGGGGCAGGCGCACCAGCGCACAGGGGCTGGTGAACATCTGCGTCGTCATGCCGCCGCCACTGGGCGCCACGAAAGTCGCCTTGAGGCCCAGGACCCGCTCGGCCAGCGTTGCCTCGCGACTGACGGCGATGCCGTAGCCGCCGGTGTTGCGCTGCCCCATGCCGACCACGGCATAGCGGCCAGCTTCCGCACCGGGGGTCAGCAGGTCGAGGCCCTGCTCCACCTGCCAGGTGCGCACCGCATCCAGTGTCGGGAATTCACGCACCCAAGGCTCCGGGCCGCTGGCCGGACAATTGATCGCGACACCGGCATCTGCCACCAGCACCGTCTGATCGCGATTCCAGGGACTGCGCAACGCGCACCCCGAGAGCACCGCCCCCACCAGAACCCACCCACCGATCCTCATCCAGCGCTTGTCCATGCTGCACCTGTCTCTCAAACCGCGGCGGCGTCTTCCAGAATGAAATCCGCGCCCTTTTCGGCAATCATCGTCGTCGGCGCATTGGTATTGCCCCCGACGAGCGTCGGCATGATAGACGCATCGACCACACGCAGTCCCTCCAGTCCGTGAACGCGCAGGCGCGCATCCACCACCGCCTGCGCATCGGCGCCCATCTTGCAGGTGCCCACCGGGTGATAGGTGGTCTCGGCATGGGCACGCACCCAGTCGCGCAGCTGCGCATCGGTCTGCACCTCGGCGCCCGGATCCAATTCCAGCTGCGCATGCGGCGCAAAGGCGGGCTGCGACAGGATCTCGCGGGCCTTGCGTACCGCCCTGACCATTTTTTCGAGGTCGCGCGCATCAGCCAAGTGATTCGGATCGATCGCGGGCGGCATCAATGGATCGGCGCTGGCCAGACGCACGGTGCCCCGCGACTGCGGTCGCAGATCGCAGGTCATCACCGAATACCCGTAGTGCTTGAACAGCGGGCGCAGATCCAGCCCGTGATGCGCATTGACCATGGCACCGAAATGCATCTGCAAATCCGGCACCGGCTCCGTCGGGTCGCTCTTCAGAAACCCGCCGACCTCGGCAATGTTGCTGGTCAACTCCCCGCGACGCTGCAGCGCGTACTGCACCAGCGCCCACAGCGACCGCAGCCACGAGCGCGGGTGGAACGACAGCCCCAGTCGCGTCTTCGACTTGACCGACACCACGACATCCAGGTGGTCCTGCAGGTTGGCGCCGACCCCCGGCAACTCATGCACCGGCAGCACCCCGTGCTCGCGCAGATGCTCGGCAGGGCCCACACCGGACAGCAGCAACAGATGCGGCGAGCCGATGGCCCCCGCGCTGAGAATCACCTCGCGTCGCGCCCGCACCTCGCGATAGACGCCATCGCGGTAATAGCGCACGGCCACCGCGCGGCGATGCTCGAACAGCAGCTTGGTTGCCTGGGCCTCGGTGATCACCTCGAGATTGGCGCGCCCCGCCGCCGGCCGCAGGTAGGCCCGCGCGTTGCTGCAGCGCTGGCCATCCTTCTGCGCCACGTGATACGAACCGAACCCCTCCTGCTGCGCGCCGTTGAAATCGACGGTCGTGCCGTGCCCGGCCTGCCGGGCCGCGTCGAGGAAAACAGCAGACAAGGGGTTGCTGTGCCGTCGCACCGTGGCGTTGAGCGGTCCGCCGGTGCCGTGAAAGGCGTCGGCGCCCGGCTCGAAGTGTTCCAGCTTCTTGAAATACGGCAGCACCTCGTCATAGCTCCAGCCCGGGTTGCCGAGCGCCGCCCAGTGGTCGTAGTCCGAGCGGTGGCCGCGGATATAGACCTGGGCATTGATGGACGAACTGCCGCCCAGCGTGCGCCCGCGCGGCCAGTAGAGCGGGCGATCGGCCAGCTGCGGCTGGGGCACCGTCCAGAACTGCCAGTTGTAGGTCCCGCTGCGCATCAGCGACACGACGCCCGCCGGCATGTGGATCAGCGGGCTGCTGTCCGGCGGACCGGCCTCCAGCAGACAGACCCGGAAGTGTCCGCTGGCACTCAGACGGTTGGCCAGCACGCAGCCGGCAGATCCGCCGCCGACGATGACGTAGTCGTACTCCGATGTTGCGCCCTGCACCGACATCTCGCCTCCCGGGGCTCCAGACCAATGGCTGGCCGCGATGCTAACGTAGCGCCATGAACAATGGGTCTTACAAGGCTCCGGCCGCCGCAGTGCCCCGCATGGATCTGCGCACGATGCTCGAGCTGCTGGCCGGCGATGGTCTGCTGAC
>JBEIOK010000111.1:0-9193 GCA_040377605.1 Nevskiaceae bacterium
GAACGACAGCCACAGGAAGATGATGATGACGAGGTAGACGTAGTAGACGATCGGCTTTTCCTTCTCCTGCACGACTTCGTTGGACGCCGCCATCACGCCGCCCTGGGCCGAAGCCAGTGCGAAGTTGACCGGGCAAGCCTTGTCGAAGCTGTCGAGTTTGGCCTTGGCGTCATCCACGGCCTTGCGGCGCGCGATGATGTCGGCGTCGGCATCCACCTGACCGTCCGTGTAGTCCCTGGCCTTGAGCAGCGTGATCGCCTTCTTCAGCCCCACGCGCGCATCGCCCCAGTCACGGCGGGCCGAGATCTTGTCGGCGCAATACTGGGCGTTGCTGTCCTTGTTGAGTTCGAACCAGGCCTGCGCGTTGCTCTCGTTGAAGGCCTTGGTCAGATCCGTCAGGCGTGTCAGCGTCTCGGCCTTGTGGTCCTTGGTGAAGACGAACACGGCCATCGCCGAGCAGTTCGGATTCAGCAGGCCCGACGAGGTCGGCACCGGCGTGATCGCCTGCACCATCGTGAACTGATTGCGCGGCAGCACCTTGAACTTCGGCACGCCTTCCGAGAACGCCATGTTGACCTGCTTGGCCGCCCACGGCAGCGACAGGATCGACGCCACGCCCGGATCGTTCTCGATGTGCCAGCCGAACCGATCGATCTGCTCCATCACGTCGTACTTGATGCACGCTTCGGCATCGGTCTCGGCGATGACCTTGATGATGTCGGTGCCGATCGTGAAGTTCTCGGTGATCGCGTTGGAGTCATTGTTGTAGCGCGAATCCGGACGCAGTTCCGGCACGCCAGCCTGCGAATCGCCGTACTGCATGCCGGTGGCCTTCCAGGAGGCCCAGCCATACACGCCGGCGACCGCTAGGATGATGATCGCTGCCGGAACCGGACGCGTGATGCCGGCAATCACCCGGAAGGCCGGATTGAAGATGGCCTCCCGCGCCTCCTGCTTCTTGGTGAAGGCCTCGACATCGTTGACCGACATGTAGGTCAGCCAGATCGGCATCAGGATCTTGTTGGTCACAATGATCGCGAGCATGCCGTAGGAGGCGTTGATCGCCATCTCGCGGATGATGTCGATCGGGATCAGCAGAATCGTCAGGAAGCCGACCAGATCCGTGATCAGTGCCGTCGTGCCGGGAATCGCCAGGCGACGGAAGGTCTCGACCGAGGCGTCAAAACTGTTCTTGCCCGTGGCCAGTTCGGACACCCAGGAGCTGGTGTATTGCACGCCGTGCGACACCGAGACCGACAGGATCAGGAAGGGCACCAGGATCGCGAATGGATCCAGGCCATACCCCGTGGCGGTCAACAGACCGAACTCCCAGATCACGGCGATGAACGAGCAGACCAGCGGCAACACCGAGAGCTTGAAACTGCCGAGGTAGAGGATCAGCAGCACAAAAGTCATGGCCAAGGCCACGAAGAAGTACAACACCACCTCGTTGGCAGCGTCGGTGACGTCACCGATGACCTTCGCAAAGCCGACGATATGGATGTCGACCTTGTCGTCCTGGAACTGGCCGCGGATCTTGTCCTCCAGCTGCTTGGCGGCTTCGCGGTAGTCGAGCTTCTTGCCGGATACCGGGTCGATCTCGAGCAGTTCGGCGAAGACCATCGCACCGCGCTGGTCCTTGGAGACATAGCGGCCCACATGGCCGCCCTTGAACACATTGGCCCGCACCAGCGAGAACATCTCGTCGGTCGGCTGGTACTCGGCCGGAATCACGTTACCGCCGGCAAAGCCGCCCTCGACGACTTCGACATAGCGCACATCGGGCGTGAACAGCGATGACACGCGCGAGCGATCAATGCCCGGCAGGAAGAACACCTCGTCGGTGATCTTCTTGAGCATGCTGAGGAAATGCTCGTTGTAGATGTCCTGCGACTTGTCCTTCTGAATCAGCGCGACCAGGACCGTATTGGCACCGCCGAAGTCATCCTCATAGTGCTTGAGGACTTCCATGTACGGGTGCTGCAGCGGCACCGACTTGTCGAAGCCTGCATCGACATGCGTACCGGCGGCATAGACCGCAAAGATCACCGTCAGCACGGTGAGCAGCGCCAGCATCAGCTTGCGCTTGCCGTAGATGATCGGCTCTACGACCGCAAGAATGGCTTCCTGCGAAAACATCGATTTGCCAGCCATGGGCTGTCCCCTCGTCAGTTTGTTGTGATGCGCGGCAACCGCCGGCTTACTTCAATGCAATCGCCTGGACGCCGGACTCGCCGACGGCCAGCAGTCCGCCTCCGAACGGCACCGCCGCAGACAGCGGCGTGCCGGTCGGCGTACGCACCTGCTGCACGTTGCCGCCGTTGGCGTCCATCAGCAGCACCATGCCGCTGAATCCGACCATCGCGACGCGGCCATCGGGCAGTGCCGCGCCGCCGAACATCGAGGCGACCGTCTGGCCATCGATCGACGTCCAGTTGCCAGCCGCCACGTCCTGGCTCAGGAACACGTGACCGCGCAGGCCGAAGATCATCGCGCCGCTGGCCCCGACCGGGACCGCGCCGAACAGCGAGCCTTCATACGGGGACGTCAGCTTGCTCCAGGTCGCACCAGCATCCGTTGACAGTGCGGCAGTGGCCTGCTCCCCCACCACCAGCAGTGCGCCGTTGTTCAGGCGCGTGATCGAGTTGAAGTGCAGTTCTTCCTCGCGGATCGGGGAATCGACCTCGGCCCAGGTCTCGCCGCCGTCGGTGGTGGCATACATCAGCCCATAGGCGCCGACGGCAAAGCCGCGTTGCGTATCGAGGAACAGCACGTCGAGGAACGGCTTTTCGAGTTCCGGCTGGAAATTCTGCAGCACCCAGCTGCGGCCGCCGTCCGCGGTATGCAGGATGGCCGCGTCGTGTCCGACCGCCCAGCCGTTCTCGGCGTCGGCGAAGTACACCGCCGTCAGCGGCGAACGCACGGGCGTTTCGACCTGGGCCCACTCCTTGCCATCGACCGAGGCGATCACCGCCCCGCGATCACCGACGGCAAACAGCCGGTCCCCGGCGTTGACGATGTCCAGCAGCAGCGACTTCGACGTCAGCGGCTTGATCTCGGAAGGCCGCGGCTTGACCGGTGCCGCCGGGGCTTCGGCCGCAGCCTCTGCCGCTTCCTCCACCGCCACTTCTTCAGCAGCCGCTTCCGGTGCCGCCTCGTCCTGCGCCGTTGCCCAGCTGCCGCTCACCAGCAGCGCAGCCGCGAGCGCACCGAGCCATTTCTTGTGTTCGATTTTCATGACATCCCCTTTCCTCAAACCGCGCGCACGTCGCGGACCGATTGCTGTCTTCTCTTGTCACCGACCGCCTCCCGCGAGGGCGCAGCCGGCACGCTTACTTGATCTCGTGGATCAGCTTCGAGGCGTTTCCGGGGCGGAAATGTTTCGGCTCGAAACTGAAACTCACCGTCTCCGGATCTTCGTTATTGAGTGCTTGGACCAGGTAACGATTGCTTTGCAGATCGTACACCGTTTCGGCGACGGGAAGCTCGTAGGGCTTGTCGTAGGCCACGACGCTGTGGGTCTCCTGGACGCGCCAGAGCTGCTCGCGGGCATCGCGGAGGTCGACCACACGGATCTGCCACCCATCCTCGTCGAGGTAGTAGGTACGGCGCCGGTAGGGATGCACCGTGTTCTTGCGCAGCAGCGCCTCGACCACCCAGACCCGCCGCAGTTCATAGCGGACCGGCTCGGGGTTGATATGCCCTTTCTTGACGATGTCGGCATATCGCAAGGCATCACTGTGCAGGCGATAGCTGTTGGCCGGCACCAGCAGCTCGCGCTTGCCGATCAGCTTCCAGTCGTAGCGATCCAGACCGCCATTGAAGCTGTCGATCTGGTCATTGGTGCGCAGCCCGTCGGCACCGGTGCCCGGCGTGTCGTAACCCAGGCTCGGCGCCCGCCGCAACCGGCGCTGGCCCGGTGTGTACTGCCAGGAACCCCGCGGCTCGCGAACCTGATCCACCGTCTCATGCACCAGCAGCACCGAACCCGCCAGGCGTTCCGGCTGGGTCACCAGCTGCAGGAACTGGAACAACATATTGTCGAGCCGATCGGGTGTTGCGCCTTCACGGCTGTACCCGACCTGCAAGTCCTCGCGGATCTTGACCTGGCTGAAATCGCCGGCCGCCGTCACCGCAAACTGATTGTTCCAGCGCCGTGACGACACGTCGCGATAGCGGACCTTGTGGTTCCACATCACCTCCAGGCCATTGCCCGGGATGGGGAACGGCACACCGCCCAGGGCATCGAGCAACGCCTCGCCATTGCCCCCCAGCTCGGCCGTGACCGCGTTCTGGCGCGTCGCCGAATAGATGTAGGCCGGGTTGGCAAAGCTGCGCCGCGTCGGATAGACGCTCATGCGATAGGTCTGGGGGTGGCGCTCGAACATCGCCACCTGCCCGGGGGTCAGCTGCGCGCTGTACTGCGCCAGATTCTCCGCCGTCACCGTGTACAGCGGCGCCTCTTCGGGGTACGGATCGCAGTAGCGGGTACCCGCCCCCCGGAAGCAGGGCGGCGGGACCGTCAGCCCGCCCGTCCAGGGGGGAATCCGGCCATCGGCATTGGCGCCGCGCTCGGCCCCGACGGGGGTCAGCTCCGCATCCAGACGCGCCGCCTGCTCCGGCGTCACCTTGGCGACGGCGGCACCGGCCACCATCACCAGTGCGCCGCCCAGCAGCGGCCGGAACAGCGCAGCGCGTCGCATCAGAACAGGTAGCCCAGGAAGACCAGCAGGTTGTCGCGATCGCGATTCTGGTCCCGGTTCATGCCGCCCGTGAACCAGGTGTAGCGGATCTCGCCGGTGTACTTGGACAGGTAGTCCCAGCGCACGCCCGACAGAATCTGCTTGCGACCCTCGACGAAGTTCTGGCCCAGACCCGGCGCCACGCCCTCGACGTCATGGAACAGCGCGTTGAGCAGTTCGATGTTCACGCCGAAGATCGCATCGTCATACCGCGTCAGCGTCACGAAGCGGTAGCCGTAGGACAGATCCGTGCCGAAGCCACCGCGATCGCGGTGCGCCGTCGGGTTCTGGCGCAGCCCCGCCTCGGTATTGATGCTGGTCGGATCGTCCGGATTGCTGCGAATGTCGATCGGATTGATGCCGGTCGAGCCGTCGGCACCGCCGGAGATGTGCGTATCCGTGCCCGCACCGTTGAACTGCAGCTCATCCAGGCCCGGCATGTCGATGACATGCGTCATGCCCAGTTCCAGCAGCAGTGTGATCTGCGAGGCACCCAGCGGGTTGTCGCCGCCCAGGGTCTTGATGAAGGTCGTGCCGAGCTGGCCGATCTTCATGCGCTCATAGCCCCGGACATAGTCGCCGGGGCCGATCTCGACGCCGCGGTACTGCGAGATGAAGTCCGGCACCGCGGTGCGGCGACCCGGCAGCGTCGCCAGCGGTTCGAGGCTGAAGTCCTGGGCCGGGAAGGCCGGCTGCAGGCCCGCAAAGATCACGTCCGTGGTATGGATCTGCACCGGCAGGTTGTCACGGAAGGCGTACTCGCCCGACCAGGCGATATCGCCGATGGTCGTGTTGAACGAGATGCCGTACATGTGGATGTCTTCCGGGTACTCGGCAATCAACTGCAGCGACCCCACCGGGAGCGGGTCACCGACGCCGGTGGACGGCGCCAGCGGCGGCGCCGGCAGACCGGCAACGCCGGCCACCGCACCGAGCAGATTGCCGACCGGCACGCCGCAGCCCACCGGGTTGATCAGGCCTGCCAGATTCAGCAGCAGGTCGGTCGGCGCCAGGGCCGTCCCGAGCAGGCCGCCTAGCAGCGGCACCGACTGCGCAACGCCAAGCAGCGTCTGCACACCCGAGCCCAGCGGATCCGGCAGCGCATCGAAGGCGCTGTCGGGGATGCAGGTCGCATCCGCCGCGAGCGCCGAGACACTGGGAACGCGCGAGTGGTAGTTGGCAAAGTACAGGCCCACTTCCGTGCCGTTATTGAAGTCCTCCAGGAAGAACTTCACCGAGGCGCCGTACTGGCCACCGTCGTCCGGAAGGCGGCGGCGCTCTTCCTCGAAATTGCGCGTGAAGGTGCGGTCCGACTGGGAGCCCAGCAGCGAGGCCGGGTCGTCCGGATTGCGCCAGGGCTGGTACAGCTCATCCGGATCTTCCGGCGCCTTGCCGAAAGACGCCATGGCATAGCTGCCGCCATCGCCCAGCGTGTCGGAGGACGAGAAGAAGCTGCCGACCGGATCGATGATCGTCGGCTTCCACTCATATTGATAGAACAGCTCCAGGCCGACGCCGTCGACAACGTCGACATTCATCGTGACCATGCCCTGCGGCTGGAACACTTCCTTGATGTCGGAGCCCGGGAAGCGCAGCAGAATCTGATTGGGTGCGTTGATGCTGTTGAGGCTGTTCAACGCGAGGAAGCCGCTCTCGCCCCAGTTCAGCACCTGATCGCCAATCTTCACGGCAATCGTGCGATCACCGACCTCGAAAGCGCGGCTGACGAAATAGTCCAGAAAGCGGAAATCGGTGCCGTTGGCGCTGCGCGGCTTGCCCGGATAGGCGGTGCGGGCCGGCTGGAACGTCGTGTCCGGATGACGCTCGTCGAGATCGGCATAGACGTCATCAAAGAAGTACAGGCTTCGTGCGAACACGTTGAAGCCCATCACATCGAAGTTGATGTCGGTCGTGACCTTCGCCGTGGCCTGCACGAGGTCGTGCTTGTCGAAGTTCAGGTTGCCGTTGTCGCCGTTGGGGCTGTAGGACCCCGGCTGGGCCACATAGAAGTCATTGGCGTTGGCGAAGCCCTGGCCGCTGGTGTCGTCTTCGCCGGGGTTGCAGGTGTTGCCGGCGTAGCTGTTGTTGACCGGATTGGGGTCCGGGCCACCCGTCGGCGTACCACCGCCGACGCGACGCACGCACAGCCCCGGGTTCAGGTTGGACTTGCCGATCAGCGAGTCATCGCGATCCTGCATGCGGAACGTGCCGCCGATCGTGACCAGATTCTCGAGACGAATCGTCGTGTCGCCGATTTCGAAGTCCAGTGCCGAGGCACTGCCCGCGAAAGCCAGCATCGCCACCAGCGCCGCCCCGATGCGGCCACGAAAGCGATGTTCTTGCTTGATACCCATGTGCTGCTCCTCCCCCGAAAAACGCTGCCCGGCCCGTGGGCCCGATTCGACGATGACGAAGGAAGCCGACCTGCCGACCCGGCAGTCGCCGATGATTCCGGTCCGGAATCCTTCCTCCGATATCCATGAGGCCGTCCCCGACCCTCTCGTCGTTCCGGTGCGCGATCCATGACATCGATCCGACGCGCACCGATTGAATGCAGTTTTGTAACAGACGAGTTGTGCAGGTGCAAGGCAAAAGCGCGCCAGTTCAGGTGCCATCACGCCAGATCAATGCAGCCATGCGCCCGCAGCGCGTATCGCGGCGGAAGGAGTAGTAGCGCTGCGCCTCGCGGTAGGTGCATTGCCCGCCCCCGACAACGCGGGCAACCCCCGCGCGCGCGAGTCGCAGGCGCGCCAACGCATAGAGGTCCGCCAGCCAGCGATCGGCATCACCGCGCCGAAATGCCACCGCAGACTCCGGCTGCGCCTGCAAGAAGGCCGCTCGCACCTCCGGGCCGACCTCGAAGGCCTGCGGCCCGATCGCGGCGCCAAGCCACGCGCTCACGGTCGATGGCGCCACCGGCAGGGCGGTCACCGTCGCCTCCAGCACGCCCTGACAAAGCCCCCGCCAGCCCGCATGCGCGGCCGCGACGACGCGACCGTCGTCGGACGCGATCAGGACCGGCAGGCAGTCGGCGGTCAGCACCGCGCACACCACGCCGGGTCGGTCCGTCCAGCTGGCGTCAGCCTGACAGGTGCCTGGCAGGTGGTCATGGGCGGCGGCGACGGCGATCCCGTGCACCTGCTGCAGCCACACCGGCTCGGTCCGCAGGTCCAGGATCTGCCGCAGACGTGCGCGGTTGGCGGCCACGCTTGCCGGATCATCCCCGCAGTGATCGGCGAGGTTGAAGCCGTCGAAGGGCGGCAGACTCCGGCCGCCCGTGCGCAGGGTCTGTATTGCTCGCACGCCGGGCGGCAGGACCCAATCGGCCGGCGCCACGCCCTCCATCAGCCCGTCATCGCCTGGGTATGGGCGCGCAGCTGCGTCAACAGCTGTTGGATGTCGGCGGGCGGATCCAGCGTCCAGCCCTGGCGCTTGCCACTGCGCGGATGGGTCAGTTCCAGCTCGCGTGCGTGCAACGCCTGGCGCGGGAAATGCTGCAGGAGTTCCCGCAGTTCGGGGGCCATGCCCGCACAGCGCACGGGTGCGCCGTAGAGTCCGTCGCCGATGATGGGATATCGCAGGTGTGCCAGATGCACGCGGATCTGGTGCGTGCGCCCGGTCTCCAGCCGCACGCGCAGCCAGGTGTGACGATCGAAGCGCTCGTGGACCCGATAATGGGTCACCGCCTCGCGACCGCCGTGATCGACGACCGCCATGCGCAGGCGCTCGCGCGGGTGTCGCCCGATCGGGGCATCCACCGTCCCGCCGGCAATGAGCTCGCCCTGCACGATCGCATCGTATTCGCGGCGAAACTCGCGACGCCCGAGCTCGGCCACCAGCTTGGCATGCGCCTTCAGGTTCAGCGCGACCACCAGCAGGCCGGATGTGTCCTTGTCCAGGCGATGCACGATCCCGGCGCGCGGCACCGAGGCCGTCTGCGGGAAATGGAACAGCAGCGCGTTCTGCAGCGTCTGATCGCGCTGCCCGGCCCCCGGATGCGTGGTCAACCCCGCCTGCTTGGCGATGATGGCGATATCGCGATCGGCATGAACCACCGTGAGCGGCAGGTCCTGCGGCAGGATGCGCAGATCTTCCTCCGCCTCGGCATCCAGCAGCAGGTGATCGCCGGCCGCCACCGGCTGGCGCTGGCGGGTCACGACCTCGCCATTGACCAGCAGGCGGCCCGCGTCGATCCAGGTCTGCAGCCGGGCCCGCGAATAGGCGTCGAACAGCTTGGCGCACACCACATCCAGCCGGGCCCCTTCGTAGGTCTCGGGAACCGTGGCCTCGAGCTGGAGGTCCTCTTCAGGTGCTTCAGCAACCATGGGCTATACTCGCGGCCCCAGCAGGAATATGCATTTCATGACTCTCAGATTTCTCGTCGTGGCAGCACTGGCTGCCGGGCTTTGCGCATGCGGCTCCGATCCGAGTCGGCCACCGCCCAGCAATCC
>JBEIOK010000046.1:0-17351 GCA_040377605.1 Nevskiaceae bacterium
CGCCTGCGCGTATCCGGCGCTGTACGGCCTGCGGGGCGTGCCGTCCTTCGCCGCCCTGCTGCAGGGCGGCACCGGTCGCTTCGATCATCTGCTGACGCTGCTGTTCCTGGCAGGGCTGCTGCTGCCTGCGGTGGCACCGCTGCGTCACGCCCTGAGCCTGGTGCTGCCGCTGCAGGGCATGGTCGGCGTGGCGGTGGTCGCACGGTGGTGTGCGGCCTCGGTCGGCGCACCCCTGTCACTGTGGCCGAGTGCGCCGGTCTGGCTGGCGCTGGTCGCCGTCGCCGGCCTCGTCCACCTGATTGCGCGACTGCTGGTCCGTGCCATCGCCGACGAAGTCCTGCGCGAGGACGCCCGCGACCTGTTGTTGCTGTGGCTGCAGGCACCGGTCCTTCTGATCTACGGCCGTTTTCTTGGCGCGCAGTTCCCCTGAGCCCCAGCACGGCTGCGCGCCGCCAGCCGGCGACGTATCCTCGCGCCCATGTTGCTACGCATTCTTGATCTGGCAGGGGTTGGCGTGTTCGCCGTCTCCGGCGCGCTGGCCGCCGGGCGGCGCAGTCTTGACCTGCTGGGCGTGGTCGTCATCGCCCTGGTGACGGCGATCGGCGGCGGCACGCTGCGCGACCTGCTGCTCGATCGCCCGGTGTTCTGGGTCGTGGACCCGGCGTATGTCAGCACGATCGTCATCGCTGCGCTGCTGACCGTGGTCTACGTCCGCTTTCGTCGCCCGCCGGACCAGGCGCTGCAGCTGGCCGACGCACTGGGGCTGGCGCTGTTCACGATCTCCGGCAGCCAGATCGCCGAGAACGCGCAGCACACCGGATTGATCGTTGTGGTGATGGGCACCATCACCGGCGTCTTCGGCGGCGTGATCCGCGACGTGCTCTGCGCCGAAATCCCGATGATCTTCCGCAAGGGCAGCATCTACGCCACGGCTGCCATCGCGGGTGCAACGCTGTACGTGGCGCTGCAGCAGTTCGGTGTCGACCGTATCGCCGCCTCGCTGGCCGGCATGGGCGCCATCGCCGGGCTGAGGCTGGCCGCCATCTATTTCCAGTTGAGCCTGCCGGTGTTCAGCCTGAAGGACCCCTCCTGATGCCCTCGTTCCCATGACCCCACGCCTCGACCCCCCGCTGTCCGGACCGACGCTGCGCGCACCGTCCCGCACCGCGCGTGCCCCGGCACCCCGTCGCTCGCGCGGGATCGGCCGCTGGTTGCTGGGGATCGCGCTGATGCTCACCGCCGTCGTCTTCATCCCGGTCATCGCCTGGCGCTGGATTCCGCCCCCGATCACCGCGTTCATGCTGATGAGTCCGGTCAAGCCGGTGCAGTACGAGTGGGTGCCGCGCAACCGCATCGCCGAGGTTGCCCGCAAGGCCGTGGTGGCCGCCGAGGACCAGAAATTCTGGGAGCACCAGGGTTTCGACCTGGAGGCCATCGAGAAAGCGGTGAAACACAATCGGACCTCGCGCAAGAAACGCGGCGCCTCAACGATCAGCCAGCAAACTGCCAAGAACCTGTTCCTGTGGTCCGGTGGCGGCTACTTCCGCAAGGGCATGGAGGCGGGCTACACGGTGCTGATCGAAGCCTTGTGGCCGAAAGCACGGATTCTCGAGATGTATCTCAACATCGCGGAGTTCGGCCCCGGCATCTACGGCGTGGAGGCGGCTGCGCAGCACTACTTCCGCAAGCCCGCGTCCGCGCTCACCGCCAGTGAGGCCGCCCGACTGGCCGCCATCCTGCCGAGTCCGCGGCGCTGGAGCGTCAAGAACCCCGGCCCGTACGTGCAGAAGCGCGCCAGCTGGATTCTCGGCCAGATGGGCTACGGCCCGCGGCGCAGCGAACCCGCCGAGGAGCCCCCACTGCCCCCGGAACTCGAACACGACCTGGATCTGGACGAAGATGCCGCGCTGGGCCTGATCCCGCCCCCGCCGCAGGACATCCCGCTGCTGCCCGCCGCCACGCCCGGCCCCGAGGCGCCGACCGAGCCGGCCGATGCCGAAGATCAGGGAGAGGCCGTCGAACGGCCTGCCGCTGACGCAGCGCCCGCCCCCTCGCCCGAAGCGCCACCCGCGGAGGCTCCCGTGGAGGCACCCGTGGCGCCGGCGCCCTGATCCTTCGCCGGAGCATGGCGCCAGAGGCGCGGCGTCCTGCCCTCCGCGGCCACCCACAGCGCCCCGTCGTCGTCGAAGGCCACGGCCTCGAAGTGACGACTGCCATCCCGGGGCAGCGGCAGGCTGTGCTGGGGCGGGGCCTCCAGCACCTCGCGCCAGGCTTGGCCCGGCCACCGCGCAAAGAGATGCACGGCGCGGGCATCCAGCAGGGCCAGCTGCCGTCCATCGGCCCGCAGGTCCATGGCCACGATCGCCTCGCGCGTCACGACCGTTCCGTCTGCGCGCTGCCAGCGGGGCGGCAGCTGGGCGACCCGACGCGCGGTCTGACGGTCCGGCCCCTCGATCGACACGACATACAGTCCGGCCAGGCGGCGCGATTTCTGGAGCACCAGGATCTCGCCCGCCGCCGCGTCCACCGCCAGAGCCTCCGCATCGGCAGCCCCGTCCTCGTAGCGGAACCGGATCATGCGCTGAGGCACCCGACCAGCGGCGCCGGGCACCGGCTCGGGAAACAGCAGGACCGCGACGTCACGCCGCAGGCCGACGTTGTCGCCGATATCGCCCAGCGCCAGCCACGGACGTCCCTGATGCTCGAAGGCGGCGATGTCCTCCCAGTCGAAGGTCGCAGACTCCGGTGCGGAGACCCGGACCGCCCCCAGCGCGCGACCCCGTCGGTCGAAGGCGTAGAGATGCGGCGCATTGCCACTGTCGTTGTGGGCCCAGATGCGACCGCCGGCGCCCGGCATGACCGCCAATCCCGAGAGCTCCACCAGCGCTGGAACATCCACAACCCCCTGCGAGGCCCACCCGGCCCCCTGTGCGGCCAGCGGAGCAGCCGTCATCAGCATCGCCAGGGCCAACCGGCGACGGGCGCTGCCGGACCGGGGCATAACCGGCCCCCTATCGCAGGTTTCACATGAAGACTGCACCGTAAGTCCCTTGTATTCACTGACAAAGATGAGAAATTCCCACAATGGCTGTGGATATCTATGTGCACAATACCCGAGCCAATGCGCTAAGTGTCCGTCCACGCTTTGATTTCTGCTTTTGGGCGAGATTGTAACCATCCTTCTTTGTTTATATAAAACATGAAGTTAGTACGAATCTGCAGGGTTTTCGGGACAAAACCTTGCAGTGATGCGGCTTCAGCCGCCGCGTGCACCAGGGGTGTGCATAACCATCGGCTAGACTGACCGCATGAATCGCCCTCAGGTGCTGTGCATTTCCGGTCACGATCCCAGCGGCGGCGCCGGCCTTCAGGCCGACATCGAGGCCGTCGCGGCCCAGCACGCGCATGCCCTGGTCGCCATCACCAGCCTGACCGTGCAGGACACCCGCAACGTGCGGCGCGTCGTACCGACCGCCCCCAGTCTGCTGGCCCAGCAACTGGAGGCTGTGCTCGACGACTGCCCGGTCCACGCCATCAAGATCGGGCTGATCGGCGATGCCGAACAGGTGCCCGTGATTGTCGCGGCGATCCGGCGTGCGCAGGTCCCCGTGATCCTGGATCCCGTGCTGCGGGCCGGCGGCGGCGCCAGCCTGTCCGGCGCAGAGACGGCCGCCGCGATGGCCGAGTGGCTGCTGCCGCTGGCCGAGATCATCACCCCCAACGCCGCCGAGGCCAGACGGCTGGCAGCGGGCTCGCCGGATCTGGAGGCCTGCGGCGCCGCGCTGGTGTCGCAGGGCTGTGCCAATGTGCTGATTACCGGCGGCGACGAACCCACGGCCGAGGTGGTCAATGTCTGGCACCGCGCCGACGCCGCGCCGATCGTCTTCCGCCGCCCCCGCATCGCGGGCCAGTTCCACGGCGCCGGCTGCACGCTGGCCAGCGCACTCGCCGCGCAGCGCGCGCTGGGCGCACCGCTGGCCCTGGCGCTGGATCGCGCACAGGCCTATGTCCACGATTGCCTGAGCCGCGCCCTGCGGGTCGGGGGCGGACGCCTAGTGCCGGGCAGATTGCCGTGAGCGCCACCGTGCCGCGCGGGCTGTACGCGATCACCTCGCAACAGCTCTGCAGCGACCCTGAGCGCCTAGTGGCGGCGGTCGACGCGGCACTGCGCGGCGGCGCGGTCATGATCCAGTACCGCGACAAGGAGAACCCGCCGGCCGTGCGCGACCGCCTGGCCCGCGCGCTGCTGGAGGTCTGCCGGGCGCACGCCGCTCCGCTGATCATCAATGACGATCTGGAGTTGGCCGTCGCCGTCCATGCCGACGGCGTGCACCTGGGGGCCCGCGACGGCTCGATCGCCGACGCGCGCGCGCGGCTGGGGCCCGGCGCCATCATCGGCGCCACCTGCGGCGATTCCGGCGAGCGCGCCCGGCAGGCGCAGGCGGCGGGCGCCAGCTACGCCGCGTTCGGCGCCTTCTTCCCGTCTACCACCAAGCCGCAAGCCCCTCCTGCGCGTCTGTCAACGCTGACCGCCGCTCGCGCCCTGGGACTGCCGCTGTGCGCCATTGGCGGCATCACGCCAGAGCGCGCCGCATCGGTGGTGACCGCAGGTGCGGATCTGGTTGCCGTCGTCGAGGGGGTGTTTGGTACCGTCGATATCGAAGCCGCGGCCCGTACCTACCAGGGCGTGATCGACGGCGCAGGCGATTGCATCGCTTAGAATCTGCGCCCTGACCGATTACGTCGCTTCCGCAGGCCGCCCTCGCGCGGCAGACCCGGACTTTCCATGAGCACAGTTTCCGAAGCCTTGTTCCAGCGCGCGCAGGCGAGTATCCCTGGTGGCGTCAACAGCCCCGTGCGCGCGTTCAAGGCCGTCGGTGGGACGCCGCGCTTCATTGCCTCGGCACAGGGCGCCTATCTGACCGACGCCGATGGCCGGCGCTACGTGGATTATGTGGGCTCCTGGGGCCCAATGATCACCGGCCATCAGGATCCGGATGTGATCGAGGCCATCCAGCGCCAACTCGGCGTCGGCGTGTCCTACGGCGCACCGACCGAGCTCGAGATCGAGATGGCCGAATTGCTGTGCGCGCGAGTCCCCGGACTGGAACAGGTCCGCATGTGCAACAGCGGCACCGAAGCGACGATGAGCGCACTGCGTCTGGCGCGCGGCGCCACCGGACGCGACTACATTCTCAAGTTCGAGGGCTGCTATCACGGCCACGGCGATGCACTGCTGGTGAAGGCCGGCTCCGGGCTGCTGACCTTCGGCGTGCCGACCTCGCCGGGTGTGCCGGCTGATCTGGCCAGATACACGCTGACGGCGCAGTTCAACGACCTGGCGTCAGTCGAGTCGCTGCTGCAGGCCCATGCCGATCGGGTCGCGGCGGTCATCGTCGAACCGGTGGCGGGCAACATGAACTGCGTACCGCCAGCCCCGGGATTTCTCGAAGGCCTGCGCCGCCTCTGCGATCACCACGGCGCCTTGCTGATCTTCGACGAGGTGATGACCGGCTTCCGCGTCGGACCGCGAGGGGCTTCGGGTCTCTACGGCGTGACGCCCGACCTGACCACGCTGGGCAAGATCATCGGCGGCGGCCTGCCGGTCGGTGCCTTCGGCGGGCGCCGCGCGATCATGCAGCAACTCGCACCCGTCGGGCCGGTCTATCAGGCCGGCACGCTGTCCGGCAATCCGCTGGCGATGAGCGCCGGTCTGGCCGCGCTACGCAAGCTCGCGGACGTATCGATCTATGAGCGCCTGCAGCAGCGCACCGCACAGTTGCTGTCGTTGCTTCGGGAAGCCGCCCGCGATGCCGGCGTGCCCTTCCTGACGACACAGGTCGGCAGCATGTTCGGGCTGTACTTCACCGATGCGTCCCACATCGGCAGCTTTGCCGACGTCATGAAGTGCGATGCGGCTGCGTTCAAGCGTTTTTTCCACGCGATGCTGGATCGCGGCATTTATCTCGCACCCTCTGCGTATGAAGCCGGGTTTGTCTCCAGCGCACATGGCGATGCGGAACTGGCGCTGACGCAAGCCGCCGCACGCGAAGCCTTCCGCGCGGTCCAAAGTCGCTGAACGGACTCTCACGCCTGCCAAGCCCTGCATGACCGCCGCGCTGCAGCAGTTCCTCGACTGGATCAACGCCCACCCGAACTGGGCGCTGGCGCTGCTGCTGCTGACCTCGCTGCTGGACGCCATCTTCATCGTCGGGGCCTTTGTCCCGGCCGCCGTCGTGCTCTTCGCGGTGGGGGCACTGGTAGCCCTCGGGTCGCTGGACCTCGGCACGGTGGTGCTGGTGGCCGCACTCGGGGCGGTCCTGGGTGACGGATTCAGCTTCTGGCTTGGCCGACGCTACGGCAACGAACTGTTTGCGTCGCGCTGGCTGCGCCGATATCCGGAAGCGATCGCCAACAGCCGGCGCTTCTTCGAGCGCAATGGGGTGCAGGGCGTGATGCTGGCGCGGTTCCTCGGGCCGCTGCGCGCGCTGACCCCCGCACTGGCGGGCGCGTCGGGACAACGCACCTGGGTGTTTCTGGTAGCCGACAGCCTCGCGGCCCTCGGCTGGGCGCTGGCCTATGTCCTGCCCGGCGTGGTGTTCGGCGCATCGCTGGGCCTGGCCGCCGAAGTCGCCGGGCGCCTCGCCACCTTGTTACTGGCACTGATCGTCACACTGTGGCTCGCCATCTGGCTGACCGGCCTGATCGGTCGGCGAGTGCAGGCGCATACGGAGGATTGGGTTGGCGCTGTGCTCGACTGGAGTCGGCGACACCGCCGTCTCGGCAAGTTCGGTGCCGTGCTGACCGATTCCAGTCAGCCGGAAACCCCGGCGCTGGCGCTGCTGGCGGTTGTACTGTTTGTGTTCAGTGCAGGCTGGCTGTATCTGTTTGCTTCGCCGGCGCTGCACCCGTTTCCGAGTGCGCTGGACGCCGCAATCTTCCAGAGTCTTCGGGATCTGCACACCCCCTGGGGCCTGACCCTGGCACAGGCCGCGCTGCAGTTCGGCGAGTGGCAGGTCTATGGACCGATCGCGCTGGTGACCTTCTTCATTCTGGTGCTGCTGCGCAAGCGGCGCGCGGCCGCGCACTGGCTGGCGGCGCTGGCCTTCGGTGCGCTGCTGTCGCTGGGGCTGCACGCAGTGCCGACCCTGGCGCCGCCGTATCAGTTTTTCGACACTCCAGCACCGCAGGGGTACTCGGCACGCGATCTGGTACTGGCGGCGGTGATCTACGCGTTCCTGCCCGTACTGCTGGCCACCGGACGATCGCCGGCGATCCGTCGCCTGTTCTATGGAGCCGCCATCGCGATCCTGCTGCTGATCGTGCTGGCGCAGCTGTACCTGGGCGCGCAGTGGTACAGCGTCGCGCTGTACTCGGTAATCGTCGCAGCGATCTGGGCCGGGCTGCTGGGGCTCGGCTATCGCCGGCACCGGCCGGACGATCTGCCGGCGCGGCGCGTATTGCTGCCGATCCTGATGGTCTTTGCCGCCGCGATCAGCCTTCAGCTGTCCGAAAAGCCGCTCCAAACTCCGGCACCGCCACCGGGCTACACCCAGCTCGTCGAAGCCGCGTGGCGCGAGGAGGCCTGGCGGCAGTTGCCACTGCAGCGACAGGATGTCGCCGGCCGTCTGAAGCAGCCGTTCCAGGTGCAGTGGGCCGGGACGCTAGCGGAAATCGAGACGGAATTGCGTGCGGCGGGCTGGGTGGATCCGGCGCCGCTCAAGGCGGCATATACCCTGCGCTGGCTCAGCAGCGATGTGCCGCTGGCCGAGTTGCCGATCCTGCCGCAGGTGCATGGCGGTCGGCACCCGGCGCTGATGCTGCGGCTGCCGGCCGCGGACGAGCAACAGTATCTGCTGCGTCTGTGGCCCTCGGGATTCAGCCTCGCGGATGGCCGGCCGATCTGGATCGCCAGCATCAGCCTGCAACGTGCACGCGGCCTCTACCGCGTGCTGCGTTATCCCGTGACGGAGAGCGCCACCCCGCCGCTGCCGCCGCTGCTGGCCGCATTGCCCACCGTGCAGCGCGAGGCCCGCGGGCCGGTCTGGCTGCTGTCCTCTGTAGACTGAACCGCTTGACGTCTCCCCTGCCCGCTCCCGGTGTCCATGTCTGACTCTCCCGCCCCCTCTCCTGGCCTGATCCGCACACTGCGTGCACGCCTCAATCAGGGTGACTCCTGGCTGACCCGCGACATCGGCACGCTGTTCAGTGCAGACCGGCTGCGTGACGACGCGCTGGAGGAGTTGGAGACTCGATTGCTGATGGCCGACGCCGGCGTCGAAGCCACGCAGTGGCTGATTGACCGGCTCAACACCGAGGTCAAGGCCGGACGCATCCGGAATCAGGAGCAGTTGCGCGCCGCGCTGAAGCGGGCGTTGGTCGATTTGCTGGCACCGGTGGCAAAGCCGCTGGTTCTGCCCGACTTCATCAAACCGTTCATTCTGTTCGTCGCAGGCGTCAACGGCGTCGGCAAGACCACGACCATCGGCAAGCTTGCGGCTCACTACAAGCGTGCAGGCAAGAGCGTGATGCTCGCGGCCGGTGACACCTTCCGCGCCGCCGCGGTCGAACAGCTCAAGACCTGGGCCGAACGCGTTGACGTCCCGATCCTGTCCCAGGGCGCCGGCGCCGACTCGGCCAGCGTCATCTACGACACGATCACGGCAGCCAAGAGTCGCAGCGTGGATCTCGTGATCGCCGATACTGCCGGACGACTGCACACGCAATCCCACCTGATGGAGGAGCTGCGCAAGATCAAGCGGGTCGTGCAGAAGCACGATCCGTATGCGCCGCACGAGGTGCTGCTGGTGGTCGATGCCACAACCGGTGGCAATGCGCTGGTGCAAGCCCTGCAGTTTCATGAGGCCATCGGCCTGACGGGCCTCGTCATCACCAAGTTGGACGGCACGGCGAAGGGCGGTATTCTCTTGGCCATCGCACGTCGGCTGGCACTGCCCGTGCGTTTCATCGGGGTTGGAGAGGCCGTCGACGACCTTGAAGTCTTCGATGCCGAAGCCTATGCGGATGCCTTGATCGGAGAGTGAGGACAGCCGGATTTGCGAGCAGCGATTCGTCACGGGGCGCATAACCGCGCTTCCTGGATGCTGCGCACCGATCCGCCTACAGCTTATGGCCGACATCATCCGCTTCGATCAGGTCAGTTACCGCTATCCCGCCGGTCAGGATGTGCTGGCCGACGTCAGCTTCAGCGTCGAACAGGGCGAGATGGTCTACATCACCGGCCCCAGCGGCGCCGGCAAAACCACGCTGCTGCGCCTGATGGCCCTGCTGTGCCGCGCCAGCCGCGGGCAGGTGGTCGTGCTGGGACAGAACCTGTCCGTGCTCAAGTCGCGACAGATCCCGGAGTACCGCCAACGCATCGGCCTGGTGTTCCAGAACTTCAACCTGCTGTACGACCGATCGGTTTTCGACAATGTGGCCTTGCCGCTGGTGATTCGCGGCTACGCCTACGCGGATATCGGGCGGCGCGTGCGCGCGGCACTCGATGCGGTGGGCCTGCTGGGTCGCGAGAAGTCCCTGCCGCTGACGCTCTCTGGCGGCGAACAGCAACGCGTCGGCATTGCCCGCGCCATCGTCACCAAGCCAGCACTGATCCTGGCCGACGAGCCCACCGGCAATCTCGATCCGGAAATGGCGCTGGATGTCATGCGCGGGTTCCAGCGCTTCAATGAAGCCGGCGTCACCGTGATGATTGCAACGCACGCCATCGATCTGATCGAGGCCCTGCCTCACCGGATCATCCACCTGGAGCACGGTCACATCACCGACAAGCGCCCGACCGCCGCATCCCGCTTGGGAGATCGCCATGGCCTTCGTTGAAGCCGGGCTTGAACGGCCGAATTTCTTCGCGCGCCTCGGGCAGGATCACCTGCGAGTCCTGTTTTTTTCCCTCGGCAAGATCGGGCGGGCACCGCTGAGCGCGGCCCTGACGGCGCTGGTGATCGGCATCGCGTTGGCCCTGCCCGCCGGGTTGCACGTCATGACCCGCAACCTCGCCAGCGTCGGATACAGCTGGCAGGAATCGTTGCAGATTTCGCTGTTTCTCAAGGACTCGGTGGCCTCGGACCGGGGCCGGACCCTGGCACGGGAACTGGGCTCGGAGCCCGCGATTGCCAGTGCCAGCTTCATCTCGCGCGAACAGGCTCTGTCAGAGTTCCGGGCGCAGTCCGGTTTCGGCGAGGCGCTCGAACTCCTGCGCGAAAACCCGTTGCCGGCGGTCATCGCCGTCACGCCTGACCGCAGCCTCGACAAGGCATCGGTACAGGCCCTGCTCGGCCGCCTGCAGGCGATGCCGGAAGTGGACATGGCGCGCATGGACCAGCAATGGCTGGACCGGCTCTACGCGATCCTGGCCATTGGCGAACGCGCGGTCGGCATCATCGCGCTGCTGCTGGGCTTGGCCGTGATCATCATCATCGGCAACACCATTCGACTCGATATCGAAGCACGCCGGGAGGAAATCGAGGTGATGAAACTGATCGGCGCGCCCGACAGCTTCATCCGTCGACCCTTCCTGTATGCCGGCTTCTGGTTCGGGTTGGCCGGCGGCCTGCTGGCGTGGCTGATGGTGGTGCTGGGCACCCAGGCATTGGCCGGCCCCAGCGCCGATCTGGCCGCGCTCTACGACAGCGACATCCAGCTCAGCGGCCTGCGCTTCAGCGATGGGCTGGCCCTGATCGGGGCCGGTATCGTCCTGGGCTGGGCCGGGGCGCTGCTGACCGTCACACAGCGCCTTTCTGGAATTAATCCAAAATAAATTCATGGGGTTATCCGATCTACGGGTACGCCCACGGAACCTCCCTCAGGGCTTAGCACTCTATGCTGCCGAGTGCTAGACTTTGATCATCGTAGGGAGTGATAAAGATGAGCCAGACGATTGCCATGAACACTGCGGTGGCCCTGCGCCAGACGGCCGCGCTGATCCCGTCTGCCGGCAGCCTCGATTCCTATATTGCCCACGTCAATCAGTTGCCGCTGCTCGATGCCGAGCAGGAGCGCCGTCTTGCGGTCAAGCTGCGTGACGACTCCGACCTTGATGCCGCGCAGCAACTGGTGCTGTCCAATCTGCGCCACGTGGTCCACATCGCGCGCGGCTACATGGGATACGGACTGCAGCTGTCCGACCTGATCCAGGAAGGCAACATCGGCCTGATGAAGGCGGTGAAGCGTTTCGATCCGGATGTCGGTGTGCGCCTGATCTCGTTTGCCGTGCATTGGATCAAGGCCGAGATTCACGAGTTCGTGCTGAAGAACTGGCGCATCGTGAAGATCGCCACTACCAAGGCGCAGCGCAAGCTGTTCTTCAATCTGCGGTCCTCCAAGAAGCAGCTCGGCTGGCTGACGCCGAGCGAGGCAGCCGATATCGCACGCGACCTCAACGTCAAGCCCGAGGAAGTGCTGCAGATGGAGCAGCGGCTCGGAGGCGGCGATGTTTCCTTCAGCGCCACGCCGAGCGACGGCGAAGACGCCGCGTACATGCCCGAGGATTACCTGTCTGACGGCACGGATGAGATTGCAGCCATCGAGGAAGCCGAGTGGCAGGATGCACGTGAGCAGAAGATGCATCGCGCACTCAGCGCACTGGATGATCGTTCGCGCGACATCCTGCAGCGTCGCTGGTTGACCGACGGCGAGAAGACCGGCCTGCAGGAACTGGCAGACGAGTACGGCGTGTCCGCTGAGCGCATCCGTCAGATCGAGTCGGCGGCGATGAAGAAGATGCGCAAGGCCATCGAGGCCTGATCGCGGTACCTGCAGACGAAAAAGGCCCGCGATGCGGGCCTTTTTCATTGCAGCGCGATCCCACGCTCAACTCAGCAGGAACCCCAGGTAGTGATCGACCAGCAGCAACGTGAAGATGCCCATCAGATAGACGATGGAGTACCCGAACGTACGCATGGGCAGTTGCGGGGTCGGCCACCACTTCAGCCGGATCGCGTAGTAGAGAAAAATGCCGCCGAGCGCCAGCGCCCCGATCAGGTACAGCCAGCCGGACATGCGCGTGGCAAACGGGAGCACGGTCACGGCCACCAGCAGCACCGTGTACAGCAGCACCTGGGTGCGCGTGAACTCGATGCCGTGCGTGACCGGCAGCATCGGGATGTCTGCCTTGGCGTAGTCATCGCGGCGATCGATGGCCAGCGCCCAGAAATGCGGCGGCGTCCAGATGAAGATGATGGCGAACAGGATCAGGGCGTGCCCGTGAATCTCGCCCGTTACCGCCACCCACCCCAGCACCGGTGGCGCGGCCCCGGCGGCGCCGCCGATCACGATGTTCTGGGGCGTCGCACGCTTGAGGTAGAGGGTGTAAACCCCGGCGTAGCCGATCAGCGTGAACTGGGTCAGCACCGCGGTCAGTGGATTGACCAGAAACCACAGCATGACGAAGCCCGCCAGCCCGAGCGCCGTGGCGAAGGCGATGGATTCCGTCATCGTCAGCGCACCGGTCACCAGCGGACGCCCGCACGTTCTCGCCATCCGGGCGTCGATGTTGCGGTCGATGATCTGGTTGACTGCGGCTGCCGAGGCCGCCTGAAGGCCGATACCCAGCGTGCCCCAGAGCAACGCGTCGAGCGGCGGCAAGCCCGGCACCGCCAGGAACATGCCGACTACCGCGGTGAACACGATCAGCATCACCACCCGCGGCTTGCACAGCTCGTAGTACTCGCGCAGTCGCGTGCTCGGGGCCATCGGCGGCGCAGTGACGGTCATTGGCGGGGGGGGCGTGCCCACGCGGCGTGATTGAGGGTCACCATCACCGCCAGCAGGACCGCAGCCCCGCCGTTGTGAGCGGTTGCCAGCCACAGCGGCAGTTGCAGTTTCACGATGCTGAGCCCGATGACCACCTGCAGTGTCAGTGCCGCGGCGACCACCAGACTGAAGCGGCGCCACAACGGCTCACGGCCCCGATACCACAGCCACACTGCCAACAGCAGGAGCGCGCTGGTCAAGATCACGGCGCCGACGCGGTGGAAGTGATGGATGGTCACGCGCGCGCGCGCATCAAGAATGCCGTATTCGTAGTTGATGCCGAGGCCATGCCAGAGCGTAAAGGCCGTCTTGATGTCGGTTTCTGGCCAGAAGCTGCCGTGACAGGTGGGCAGATCCGGGCAGGCCAGCGCCGCATAGTTGGTGCTGGTCCAGCCGCCCAGGAAGATCTGGCCGACCAGCAGCAGCAAGCCGATGCCGGCCAGCGGCCGCAGGCCCGGCGGAGCGACTCCGGTTCCACCCCCCGCACTGCCGGCGACGTCCGATTCCCGGGACAGCGACAGCGCCACCTGACGCTCCGACCGATGCTCCTTGCGGCGCTGCGGATCCGGAGCGGCTGAGCCCGACTCTCTCACGCTGAGCCACAGCCAGAGCAGCAGCGCAAACGTGCTCATGCCTCCCAGGAGGTGGGCCGTCACGACAAACGGCTTGAGCTGCCAGGTCACGGTCCACATCCCGAGGATGCCCTGAAAAATCACCAGCGCGACCAAGAACCACGGCAATCGTCGCGGCGCAGCCTCCACGAAGCGCGACATCACCGCCAGCGCGACGATCAGCAGTCCCAGGGTCGAGGCAAAGTAGCGATGCACCATCTCCTTCCAGGCCTTGGGCACTTCCACTGGCCGTTCCGGGTAGCGGGCTTCGGCGGCAGCGATCTCGTGATCCGCCTGGGGCACCCCCACATGCCCGTAGCAGCCCGGCCAATCCGGGCACCCCAGCCCGGCATCCGACAGGCGCACATAGGCGCCCAGCACGATCACCCCCAGGCAGAGGGCCAGGGCCAGAAGATTGATGCGGCGAAACCAGGTCATGTTCGGTTCGGTCGAGAGGCGGAAGCGGAAGCTTCCGTACGAGGGACAGAGCGCGGGCGCGATTCTACCGAATGCGGTCGATGCCGCGGCGTCCTCCGCACCACCCTTCGTCAGCCAATCTGGGACACGCGCAACAGGCGTTTGATGTCCTTGAGAATGCCCTTGTACTCCGACGGGCCCGGGTAAACCATCATCCAGTTCCCGAGCGGATCAATGAGGTACAGGGTCTGTGCATCGGCCTGCGGCAGCACCTCGGAGAACACCTGACGCAGGGTCTGGCCCTGAGAAGGTTCGACCAGGAACTGCAGATCCGGATGTTCAGCACCGAGCCGCTGCTTGACCGATCGAAGCGCCGCGAGATCGGGCGCCACGTAGACCCGTTGCACCCTCAGCCGCTTTTCATTCAGCAGCGTGCGGGTCTGGCGAATCTGGTATAGCTTCTGCTCGCAGGCTTCATCGCAGTCCTGCAACCCGATGTAGACAAAGCTCCACTTGCCGCGCAATGCACCGTCATCCGCGATTGCGCCTTCCGCGTCGCGAAGCGCCAGCGGGGGCAACGGATGCGCCGGCTCGACCAACTGGCCGTAGTTGGTATGCCCGGTTGGGCGCAACTCTGGCGCGAAGAAGTACAGCACGATCGCCGCCAACAGCGGCGCAAAGAACAGCGTCGCCAGAAGCAGGAACTGCTGGCGACCGCGGACACGAGCTTCAGTCATGGGGAACGGCGCAGATTTAACTTGATGAAGATACCGAGGAGGGTCAACGCAAACGCAAACCACTGAGCCGCATAGCCGTAATTCTTGGTGGGCGACAACTCCGCACCTTTCTGCCACTCACGGACATAGCCGTTGGGCACGGTCGCGTCCATCAACAGCAGGCCATCGGCGACAAACTCGCCATACAGACAGCGCAGGTCCGCAAAAGTTGGGAACTGCACCAGTCGCGGCCACGTCTGCTCGGCACAGTTGTCGACTTCCAGGCGCATCGGCGGCGCGATGAACGTGCGCCACAGCCCCTGGACTTCAATCTCCTCATCGCTGACCCGCAGATCGGGCAACTGCCCGGCCGCCGGGCGCGGAATCCAGCCGCGATCGACGATGACCACTCCCGCCTCCGGCAGGATCAGGGGCGTCAGGACGTGATAGCCGGGCTTGCCGTCGTGGCTCTGATTGTCGAGCAGCAGCTGTCGACCGCTGTCGAAACGACCCCGCGCGCGTGCGCGCTCGATCTGTTCAGGATAGGCCACGCTGCCAGCGGTGACTTCTCGCGGCTCGGCGCGTTGCGCCTGCTCGTAGCGTTCCTGCAGCGCCACCTTGGCGGCGCCGCGCTGCAGTTGCCACACGCCCAGGCCACAGAGGCTGGGGACCAGAATCAGTGTCGCGATGGTCGCCCACCACGGCGGTTTGAAAGTCCAGGATGACATAGCGTTCCCCACCAGGTTCTCGTTGGATTTTGTCCGCTGCAGTTGCCCGCCTCGGCACATCTGAATAGACAGTAAGATGCCAACCGATTATGCCCCCATCTGGATTCCCGTGATCGCCAAATTCATCGTCATCGGCCTGTTGCTGGCCATCCTGATTACCCTGATGACCAGCATGGTGTTTCTGGTCCGCGACCCCAGTCACCGCAAGCGCACCCTGACCGGCCTGAAGATCCGCGTGACCCTGTCCGTGACCCTGATCCTGTTTGTGCTGCTGTCCTGGCAGCAGGGATGGATCCGGCCACACGGCATCGTGCCGCAGCCGCCGCCAGTCGCCACGCCCCCCTAACGACAATGGGCGGCCCCGAGGGGCCGCCCATTGTCTTGAGCCGTATTGCGTCGTGTGCCGGATCAGATCCAGTACACCACGATGAACAGGCCGATCCAGACCACGTCCACGAAGTGCCAGTACCAGGCCACGCCCTCGAACCCGAAGTGGGATTCCGGCTTGAAGTGCCCCTTCATCAGACGCAGCGTGATGATCAGCAGCATCAGCGTACCGAGCGTGACGTGCATTCCGTGGAAACCGGTCAGCATGAAGAACGTCGATCCGTAGATGCCGGACCCCATGGTCAGGTTCAGATCATTGTAGGCGTGGAGGTATTCCTCGACCTGGAAGAACAGGAACAGCGCGCCCAGCGCGACCGTCGCCCACATCCACACGATGCAAGCAGTGCGCTTGTTTTCCTTGAGCGCGTGGTGGGCCATCGTGATGGTGACGCCCGAGGTCAGCAGGATCAGCGTATTGACCAGAGGCACGTCAAAAGCCGGGATCGTCTCGAAAGCGCCGCCGAGATTCGCCGGGCCGTTGGAAGGCCACACCGCCTCGAAGCCCGGCCACAGCGTCAGGTGGGTCGCAATCTTGGCGCCCTCACCGCTGAGCCAGGGCAGCGACAGACCGCGCGCATAGAACAGCGCGCCGAAGAACGCGGCAAAGAACATGACCTCGGAGAAGATGAACCAGGACATGCCCCAGCGGTAAGTGCGGTCGACCTGCGGACCGTACAGCCCCCCCTCACTCTCCTGCGCAATCCCCTGGAACCAGCGATAGATGATGTACGCCGACAGCGCAAAACCCGCCCAGATCGGGATCGGGCCGATGCCGCCGTCCTCGAGGAACGAAGCCGTCCCACCGAGCAGGGCGACGAGGCCCACGGTCAGGGCAAACGGCCAGCTGCTGGGCTGCGGTACGAAGTAGCGCTCGGTATTGGGGGCGGCAGTGCTAGCCATGATCAACTCCTGAAAGTCTCTTTTAATCCTGCTTCATTGCAACGTCGGTGACGTCGAAGAAGGTATACGACAAGGTAACGCGGTCAACGTCGGCAGGCAGCTCGGGATCGAGCATGAAGACCACCGGCATCGTCTTTTCCTCTCCAGCCTTGAACGGCTGGTTGTTGAAGCAAAAGCATTCGGTCTTGCGCATGTGCTTGGCCGCCTTGGTCGGGGCCACATTGGGCACTGCCTGCGCGACCAGATCATGCCCTTCCGTGTTCTGCGCGAAGAAGTTGACCGTCTTCAGCTCGCCGGGGTGAACCTGAACGCTGACCTGCTCGGCGCGAAACTTCCAGGGCCGCCCCCCATTGACCGTGGTGACGAACTCCACCGTTACGGTGCGACTGGTATCCACCACGGCCTGGGCCGTCGATGCCTCCATCTTGACCTTGCCGTTCAGTCCGATGGCATCGCACAGCATGTTGTAGATCGGAACCAGCGCGTAGCCAAAACCGAACATGCCAACGACGACCAACGCCAGCCGGGCCGTGTGCAGCACGCGGGCGCGATGACTCACTTCTGCACCACGGTGTAGACGAACCAGACGAGAAAGAACAACGCCAGGCCCACGTGCACCAGGAACAGGAACAGGTTGCGGCGAGACTTGGCAGGATCTTTATTCATCGGGGTTCAAGCCCCCGCTCCGGCCTCACGGCCGAAGCGGGATCCGGATCAATGGGCCTTGGCGCTGCCGTGAACGGCAGTGACTTCGGCATCCGACAGCTTCGGCGGATCTTCGAAGGTGTGATACGGCGCCGGCGACGGCACCGTCCACTCCA